>NZ_PENV01000004.1:0-283858 GCF_003144375.1 Proteus genomosp. 4 str. ATCC 51469 | reverse complement strand
CTTTTTTGGCTTTCACACGAGCCAGTGCGGCAGCAACAGCAGCTTTGCGTGGATCAGCATCTTCGTTGTCACTTACTGTATTATCATTTGAGGCTTCTAATGCTTTTTGCTGTGCTAATTTGGCTGCTTGTTTTGCTCTGACTTCTTCTTTACGCTTTCTACGTGCGGCGATAGCAGCTGCGTTATCTGGCTCTTCACCTGCTTTCACAGAAATAATTTTACCGATACTCTGTTTTTCTTTTACACGAGAGAGCGCAGATTGAACTTCATTATGTTCATTATCATCAAGTTTAACCGCCGCACGTTGATGCCTTGCTTCACGCTCAAGTTTTTCACGCTCCATGCGTAATTTTTTGGCTTCAAAACGCGCTTTAGCTTCAGCTGCTCGTTTGGCTTCTGCATCAATTTCACGTATTTCGGCCTTTTCTTGGCGATAGTATTGAACCAGTGGGATATTACTTGGGCAAACAAACGCACAAGCGCCACATTCAATACAATCAAATAAGTTATGTTGTTGTGCCTTCTCATGCTCTTTACCTTTACTAAACCAGTAAAGTTGTTGAGGTAATAAACCACTAGGGCAAGCATCCACACAATGACCACAACGAATACACGCCTCTTCAAGGTTATCTGTATCCATTTCTTCAACTGAAGGGATAAGTAGGCAGTTGGTTATCTTAACAACAGGGGCATTTAAGTCAGGTAAGGTAAAGCCCATCAATGGCCCCCCCATAATCACCATTTGTTCAGAGCCTGCAACAAATCCTGCTTGTTTTAGCAATGAATAAATAGGGGTACCTAAACGTGCCCAGAAGTTACCTGGTGTTTTGGCACCATTACCAGTAACCGTGACAACACGTTCAATTAAAGGCTCATCATCAATAATGGCACGTTTGATAGCAACAACAGTACCCACGTTTTGCATCAAAACACCAATATCAGATGAACGACCACCTGATGGCACTTCTTTACCAGTTAAGATCTTGGTCAGTTGTTTAGCACCGCCAGAGGGATATTTTGTGGGAATGACACGAATAAAAATTCGTTTCTCATCAGGGACGGCATTTAATGCCAATTTCAATGCTTCAATAGCTTCAGGTTTATTATCTTCAATACCAATTAATACTTCATCAGGACAGAGAAGGTGAATTAATACCTGACAACCAGCAATCACTTCGTCAGCATGCTCTTGCATTAAGCGATCATCCGCTGTGATATAAGGTTCACATTCTGCTGCATTGACAATCAGTGTTTTAACTAAATCACCACCGCCTTTTAATTTTGAAGCAGTCGGGAATCCGGCGCCCCCTAATCCAGCAATACCCGCTTCATGGATACGAGCGAGTAAAGTCTCTTTGCTTTGCGATTGGTAATCAGTGAGAGGGAACTGTTCACGCCATTCATCTTTACCGTCAGATTGAATTCTTACGGCAATTTCAGGTAATCCAGAAGGGTGAGCACTTGGAAAAGGCTCTATAGCAGTGACAGTACCAGAAATAGACGCATGAACAGGGAGTGTTCTGCCAACACCTTTAGTCAAAGGTTGGCCTTTTAAAACATGTTCACCCACGCTAACACAAAGTTGACCAGGTACACCTAAGTGTTGATGAATAGGGACAATTACTTCATCAGGCAATTGTGCTATACGCATTGGTGTGCGACTTGACTGTAATTTCATTTCAGGAGGATGAATACCGCCTTTAAAATCCCAGATTTTATCTTTTTTAAATAACGAAAAGAGATTAAACATGAGCGTTATCCTCCGTCTTTAATGACGGTTCATCTTCAGGTGTTTCTTCAGGCTCTGCTGGAATATTTTTAACAGGGATGGTATTTAAATCCCATTTCCAATTTGAGGTTGTTACTTTGACTGGCACTAAGGTAATACAGTCAGTAGGGCAAGGAGGAACGCATAAGTCACATCCAGTACATAAGTCTTCAATAACTGTATGCATTGCGCGTGTTGCACCTACAATGGCATCAACAGGGCAAGCTTGAATACACTTAGTACATCCTATGCAATTATCTTCATCAATTAAGGCGACTTTTCTAACGGGATTTAATGCTTCTTCGTCACCATCAAGCGGTTGAGGTTCAACACCCATTAGTTCTGCGATTTTTAACATCACTTGTTCGCCACCCGGCGCACAACGGTTAATCATCTCACCATTGTTTGCAACCGCGTCGGCATAAGGGCGACAACCAGGATGTCCACATTGCCCACATTGACTCTGTGGCAAAATAGCATCTATTTTTTCAACAATAGGATCTTCTTCCACTTTAAAACGACGCGCGGAATAGCCCAAAATTAGCCCAAAGATAAGACCTAGCGCACCAAGTACGCCAATTGCTATCCATAAAGAATTCATTACAGTTTCACCAAACCACTAAAACCCATAAAGGCGAGAGACATTAAACCTGCGGTAATTAAACCAATTGATGCACCTTTAAATGGCGCAGGGACATTTGCCACTGCTAACCTTTCTCTAATGGCGGCAAATAATACCATCACAAGAGAAAAACCTACTGCTGCACCAAAACCATAAACAGCCGACTGCATAAACGTGTGTGCTTGATTGATATTTAATAACGCAACGCCTAAGACAGCACAGTTTGTGGTAATTAAAGGTAAGAAGATCCCCAACAAACGATAGAGTGTCGGGCTTGTTTTTCTTACAACCATTTCAGTGAATTGTACAACTACTGCAATAACTAAAATAAAGCTCAGTGTGCGTAAATAAAGTAAGTCCAAAGGAACTAAAATAAAGTTATCCATCAGCCATGAACTAATAGAGGCGAGAGTCATAACAAAGGTCGTCGCAAATCCCATACCGATCGCGGTTTCTAATTTTTTTGATACACCCATAAATGGGCATAAACCTAGGAATTTGACGAGTACAAAGTTATTCACCAATACGGTGCCGACGAATAGAAGCAAGTAATCAGTCATTGTTATGCCAAAATTGTTAAACAGAGAAACAAAAAGCCTCCTGAAATAAAGAGGCTAAACAAGCGTATATAATATCAAGGGTGAAGATACGAAGTTATCGAACTTGTGTGAAAGTTTCACGAACACGTTTAGAGTACTTGATATAAGGCACAAAGCAGACAGTCGAGAAGACCGACCATAGAAGAGATTTTAACGCTGTTTGGTCATCTACAGGCGCAAAGCCAAAGCTTTTGATCGCTAATAGTAAGTTGATAAGTAACCATAAAATAAATAAACGTGGAAAGTTTTTAGCGCGATAAAAAAACTGGCGTAGTAGATATACCGTAAAACCAAACATCACCCAAGTGGTTAACGCAGAGAGATACCAACTTGATATTAAATGAAAAGGAAGCTGGTGGAGGATCGAAAAATCCGCAAAATATTTAAGAACGTAGAGAACAGACATCAAGCCTGAGCCAATAATTGATAAGATCATATAAGCCAATGGCGCAAGTAGCCATCCAGTTATAGGCGCCTTTCCTGAAAGGTTATTCTGCGTGTTTGCTTTGAGATCAAATTTCATTAATTAATTATTCCTACTCGTGTGTATAGAACTAAACGAGATATTATCACAAACTTTGTTATTATTTATTTAGCTACAAAAGTGAAAGTGATTTTTATTAATAAAAAAGCAGATAAAAATAGGATAGGGTTATGGCAAATAAACTCAATGTTGGGATTATCGGGTATGGCTATGCAAGTAAAACCTTTCATGCTCCCTTAATTACAACTACCGAAGGCTTAAATCTTAGTGCAATTTCAAGCTCTGATGAAAATAAAGTCAAACAAGATTTTCCTCACATCACGGTTTATGCAGATCCTCAAGCACTTATTAATGACCCTTCAATAGACTTAATCATTATCCCTACACCGAATAATACTCACTATTCGTTAGCTTCACAGGCTTTGGAAAAAGGTAAACATGTTGTTATTGATAAACCGTTTACACTAACACTGGAAGAAGCAGAAAAATTATCTCAACAAGCAACAAATGCCGGTAAGCTACTTTCTGTTTTTCATAATCGTCGTTGGGATTCGGGTTTCTTAACGGTTAAAAAACTTTTAGCGGATAAAACACTTGGTGAGATTAGTGCCTATGAAGCTCATTTTGATCGCTTTCGCCCAACCGTGCGTCAACGTTGGCGAGAAGATGCCGGAATTGGTGGCGGACTTTGGTATGATTTAGCGCCCCATGTTCTTGATCAAGCCGTTTGCCTATTTGGTGAGCCTAAAGCAATTACGGCAGATATTGCTCAATTACGTCCTAATGCAAAAAATGCCGATTATTTTCATGCATTATTAGAATATGACAATCTTAGAGTTATTCTTCATGCTTCTATGCTAGTCGCATCTCCGACACCTATTTTTGCTATTCATGGAACAAAAGGCAGTTATGTTAAATATGGTTTAGATACTCAAGAAGATGCCTTAAAAGCCGGTTATCTTCCTAATCAAACCTATAATTGGGGAATGGATAATAAAGATGGTGAATTAACAACATTATCAGCATCCGGTGAGTTAGAAACAACCACGCTTGCTACACTCCCTGGTAATTATCCCGCGTATTATCAACAAATTTATCGTGCAATTACATTGGGTGAAGAAAACCCCGTTACGCCAATACAAGCAACTGCCATTATGCGTTTGATTGAAGCGGGCGAAATTTCAAATCGTTTAAAACAAACTATTACGCTATAAGCTAAAGGGAGCGCTAAATCTAATGTCTTGGTGGCAAAAATTAAAACTTGATCCTTTTCTCATGATAATGATTTGTGTGGTAACCCTAGCAACGCTACTACCCGCACAAGGGGATATTAAAGTCCTGTTTCAATATCTAACAACAGGCGCTATTGCGCTACTTTTCTTCTTGCATGGTGCAAAGCTCTCTAGAGAGGCAATACTGGCAGGGCTTGGGCATTGGCGATTACATTTAACCGTATTTGCTAGCACTTTTATTCTTTTCCCTATTTTGGGGCTAGGATTACAAGTGATTGTGCCTGAATGGATGTCACCGACAGTCTATATGGGTTTTTTATACCTTTGTGCTCTTCCTGCAACCGTTCAATCCGCCATTGCTTTTACTTCTGTGGCAGGGGGAAATGTCGCCGCAGCTATTTGTAGTGCATCAGCATCGAGTATTCTAGGTGTTTTTCTTTCACCGGTGCTGGTGGGTTTTTTAATGCAAACGCAAGGCTCAGCAGATGATTTTGATACTGCTGGAGCAATTCAGTCGATTTTACTGCAATTAATGGTGCCTTTTATTATTGGTCATTTATCTCGCCCTTTAATTGGTCGTTGGGTTGATAACCATAAAAAATTAGTCAATAGAACAGATCGCTCGTCTATTCTGCTGGTGGTCTATGTGGCATTTAGTGAAGCGGTGGTTGAAGGAATTTGGCATAAAATAGATGGTTGGTCACTATTAACGATTGCGATAGTGAGTTGTATCTTGCTAGCAATTGTCATTTTTGTGAATGTATACAGTGCAAGGTTGCTTGGTTTTAATAAAGCGGATGAAATCACCATTGTTTTTTGTGGCTCCAAAAAGAGCTTAGCAAATGGTGTACCAATGGCTAACGTGTTATTTCCTGCGGCAACGGTGGGGGTAATGTTATTACCATTAATGATATTTCATCAGATCCAATTAATGGTTTGTGCTGTATTAGCACAGCGCTATGCGAATCAAGTTAAAGAAGCTGAAAAGAAATAACATATTTAAGTTGGATGGATAATTAATAGTATTGTTTAAATATTGATTATGAGCCAAATATAAAAAAGGCATCGATTTTATTATTTATCGATGCTTTTTTTATTCACTATGATCTTTGTTATTTTCTTTTTTATCTAGCAATGAAGAAGGTTGTGACTTTAACGGAAGAGGTAAACCTAACACAAAGTAAATTAAGAAAACAAAACCTATGTTCAAATAATCTGTTTTATTATTTTTTACCGTTGTCTCTAATTCACAATCAATCGGTTCTAGTTTATCGTTAATATTATATTTACCTTGGTAAAGCTCATTTAGTATGGTTTGTGCTTGTTCAAATTCTTTATCATTAACGAGCAGTTTTACACCTCCGGTTGCTTGAGCATAAACCTGATTGTTCCAAACAATATTTTCATCTAAAAGAATAGCATCAATGCCTTCAGATTGGAGAAGTCCTGCTTCAATTGAAGCATCAAGCGGCGATAAGTATTGAGCTAATAATTTATAATGGCCTCTTGTTGGGTGAATGTTCCACATAATTCTTCCTTAATGATAAATAATCTCTGACGAAGATTAATTTTAGTCTAAGTGTCATTAATGATCCTATCTATTTTTAATGAATATAAAAAAACCATCTGATTAACAGATGGTTTTGATGAAAAAGCATTAAATATTAACGTAAGCTTACTTTTTTAATTAATGCGTCACGTTCAGCTTGGCTAATAAACGCCATTTTTAAACCATTAATTTGAGTTTGGCGAATTTGCTCTGGTGTTAATCCCGCAGCTGGTGCTGCAACGTTATATTCATGTTTTAATTCAATGCCTTCAACAGCAGGATCGTCTGTATTAAGCGATGCAATAATGCCATGCTCTAAGAAAGTTTTTAGAGGATGTTCTGCTAGTGAATTGATAGTGCTGGTTTGAATATTTGAGGTTAAGCAAGATTCAATGCCAATTTGATGCTCTGCGAGATAATCCATTAAACGAGGATCTTCAATAGCCTTAACACCATGACCGATACGACTTGCACCTAATTCTTTAATTGCGTGCCAGATACTTTCAGCACCAGCTGCTTCACCGGCATGAACTGTAATATTCCAGCCTGTGTCACGAGCACGATTAAAATGAGGTTGGAATAAGTGACCCGGAAAACCTAATTCATCACCCGCTAAATCGAGCGCAGTAATTTTATCTTGATGTTTTAACAATCCATTTAATTCTTGTTGGCAAGCATCTTCACCAAAAGTACGGCTTAAAATACCGATTAAACGAATATCTACATCGTGTGATTGTAGTGCGCTTTGTACACCATCAACAATAGCTTCTACGACACCTTCAACAGGCAACTGGTGTTTCATTGCCATATAATAAGGAGAGAATCGCAATTCAGCGTAATCAATACCCGCATTAACCACATCCACCACGTTTTCATAAGCAACACGATGACACGCATCTAAGTCTGCTAAAACCGCTACTCCCCAATCTAATTTTTGTAAGAAGCTCACAAGACTTGGCTCATTTTTTGTAATTTGCACATGAGGACGCAAAGCTTCTAATTCATAAGCGGGGAGCGCAATATTGTGTTGTTTTGCTAAATCTAAAATAGTTTGTGGGCGGATATTACCATCTAAATGACGATGTAAATCGGTTAAAGGCAACTGTGTGTCAATCACGTGTTATTTTCCTTTTTAATAGAAATAATGAAAATCTATCGTTTATAGTGATTTTCTTATAATCGGGTAAATATAAATGAGTTGCAGATTATTATGACTGATTTTTATTTTATTCACTAATAAATAAACTTAAATTGGTTATTTTTAAAACTAAAAATGCCGTTTTTTCTCAATTTTAAGTTAAAAAATAGAAAACGAAAAAGAGAGATGTTTATTTATTAGCTACAATATTCAATGCAATTGACGTGTATTATCAAGATAACTGATACATTAAAAATTAAGCTGAAAATAGAGCTATCATGATAATTGAAATATCTTATCAATTATTCTGATAGATTTGAAAGTGGAGGTTAAGCAAAAAACAGTTTACATCTTGATTTTCTTATCACTTTACCCAATAAGTTACTCATTTTATGATTTCTAATATTTTTGAGTAAATGATAGTGAGATATTTTTATAAATATAAAAAATTATTTATGCTTATATTTTATTCATTAAAATAAAAAACAATATATCTCTTTTATTAAATAAGGAATAAAGAATAGGAAATTGACGCCATAATAAATTGCTGTTTGATGGATATATTTAATAGCAAATAATTATTTACATAATAATTTTTTTAATTAAATCCTAATTATTTAAAACTTAAGGCGTATAAATATGAATGAGAATGTAAATTTAAATCTTGGAAAGAGAGATAATGCAATACAACACCAATTAGTTTCTAAAATACGACCTCCTTCATCGGCAAATAATCTCACTTATGGATCGCAAGTTGTTACTGGTGATGGTGCAATTGCATTAGATCTAGTTGTTGTAATTGATACCAGTGGTTCAATGGCTGATGAGTCGTTAGATTTGAGTAAAGATATTGATATTGCAATACAAAAAGCGCTGGAAAATTGCCCATCAAAACTTCGGGTAACTTTTTTAGGTATTGAAGGTACATGGGATGATACTAAATTTGATCAATCAGCGAGTGACTATTTAAAAGCATTAGGTGTACCCGAAAGTCGTTTACAGGCAAGAAAACCCTTTAAAGAGGCTGATGGACGTGATCATGCGGGTAATAAAGAAGATTTATGCCGAGCAGTGATTGATTTAAGTAAATATTTTGATTGGCGTGATGGTGCTCGTCGTGCAGTTTTTGTTTTGGGTGATGAAGGTATGGAAGGTGGCGGAGGTGTACTGACTAACGCAGCAAAGATAAAAAATGATGAAGCGATTGCCGTTGCCCAACAGGAAAAAGTCAAAGTATATACCTATCAAGGAACGCCAGACGATAGTGCAACGAACCTCGATCGTTTCCCAAGTGTGGCTGATAGAGATCGTGTAACAAAAGAGTATGTGCGTTTAGCAGAGCAGACAGGAGGGCGCTCTTATATTTACACTACAGGAATTGCGAATTTCTCTCTAGTGTTACAAGAGATCCTCTGTGATAGTTTAACACTACCAAACATTCCTAAACCGAATGATAAAAAATCTAACTGTGGCCATGTTTGTGAACAATTAACTTCTATTATTTCAACAGTAAATACACTTGCAGGAATAATTAATAAAACCATTGATTCTTGCTGTAAAGATGAATGGGGCAATCATCACCTTCCGGCTAAAGACTGTGATTGTTAATTAAAATACGAAGAAAAAAACACCCCATTGTGTTTTGACAAATGGGGTGTTTCTATTTACTTATTTATTTTAACAGAAACTTAATTATTGTGCTGGTTGTTGCTCAGGAATTAAGATTTCTTGCTCTTCGATAATCGCTGGATCTTCAGTCATCTCTTCTTGATAACCTTCTTCTGAATAATCAGAATCATCGTAATCGTAAGATGATGCGCCCATGCCGAATAACATAGCAGCTAAACCTAACATTTGAGGAGCTTGAGTAACATCCATAAACTCATCAAAAGTATAGGTTTTACCATTCATGGTAAATTTATCAGCAGCATAGTTCAGTTTCAGGCTTAATGCTTTACCGTCTTGTGCAAGTAGCATCAGAGGTAATGCATCTTTCTCATCTTGAGAAATTTGATTGATATTTTGCTGTAATTCAGTTTTTAACTGTTCAATATCAGTCGCTGTTGCTGTTTCAATTTCTTTTTTCTCTTCATCTGTTAATGCTGTTTCTTGGTAACGAGCCGCATCAAGGTATTGAGTGGTGTTACGGAACTCAGCTAACATTGGAAGAGATAAATCAATATTGAAATCGATGTTTTTAAACAGATAGTTAAATAATTCTGCTGGTGATTTTTCTTGGCTTTCTAATACTTTAACGTTAAATGCATTTAAGTCTAAGTTAAAGTTTAGTTTACTTACACCGCTTTTATTGGTTAAAGACGCTTCATCAATACGGAAAATTAAGCCTTTCTCCAGTACATCACGAACGGCTTTTTCTACAATATCATCGTTGCCATAATGGTATTTATTCCAAGGTAATAACGAATTGTTATAAACTTTGGTTAACAGCAACATTGCATCAGTATCAGCTTTATCAATTGAATAGCCGAATTTACCTGCACCAAATTCAAGCCCTGCAACATTCAGTGACTTAAAGTAATAAGTTTGAGAAATGTTAAAGAGCTTATCTTTGATATCACTTTTGGTTGTCAGAGAAAAATCTTTCAGTGAAAAATCAGAGGCTTTGTCTTTACTGGTATGTGCAATTTCAGCAAAACTTAATAACTGTTCATTAAATAAATATTGATCGTTGTTAACTTTAGTTCCAGCAACAGAACCTGCAATATTTTTAATTGTGAAAGTTTCTTCGCCATCTTTAGTCACGACAACTTGATCACCTTTTACAGAGGTAGTGAAGTTGGTTGCGGTTTTATCTGATGAGAATTCAATTGTTAATGGTGTCGTTTTAACTGTGCCACCGTTTTCAGCGAAATCGATAGGATTTAGTTTAGCTTCACCTGATACTGCACCATCAAAAGCTAAAGATGTATGGATATCAAAAAGAGATTTATCTTTAGTCAGTTTGAATAATTCTTTAGTTGTATCATTGTTGACCAACGTATTATTCATGGCCGCTAATTTGGGCGCTAAATTAAATTTAGCCAAATCAGAAAGAGGGAATGGGCCGTGATCAATATCAGTAGTGAAAATAATTTCTTCTACTTTTTTATCCTGGTCTTCAACGACTTCACTAGCATCTTTTGAAATCACGACAGCAAAGTCTGCATTAGAGGTGAATACCCCTTTTTTATAGTCACGAATTTCAAGTTTAATATCAGCGCCAAATTGTGCATTTTTAGCAAGTTGCGCTAATTGGACATTAGCTAGTTTCGTTTCTTCCTGTAAGCGACTTTCAATTTTGCTGCCCATGTACCACGACGCACCAGTCCAAACAACACCTAGTGCGACGATAACACCAACAGCGACAAGCGATTTCTTCATAATTCTAGTCCATCCTCTGTGTACATCTGGCGATGTACGTTATAAAGGCTGTTTTGTAACCCTTAAACAACCCGATAAATTGGTGATAAATTTTACTAAATTTAAATATAGATAATCCACATATATACATCGCCACCTATATTAACTGTAAATATAGATTTAGTGGAATAAAATCGCAATCAGAACTTACTTAGTTACTCGCTAACATAATGAGTTTAAAGCAAAATGGATATGATTTATAAGATAATTCAAATAATCATTAAAACTCTCTTTTTTTACTCATTTTTCGATTTAGACAATATTTAATTGTGATGTGATTCTATTTATGATGAATAATAAAGGCTTATAATAAGTATGGATATAAATATGAAAGCTTAAATAATAACATTGGCAATAAAATAAGATTGCTAATCGTACTTTCCCCAAAAAATCAACAGATTTCATTCTGTTATAAATTTCATAAGCTCGCTTTAGCTCTCATATTTATTATTCTGTTTATGGCATGATACTGGTATCCGAGTTATTTACTAGAAAGTGATTCGGAATTAATCAATTATTCTGTGTACTTAAGGAGATTGAAATGGCAGCCACTCGCATTGAAAAAGACTCAATGGGACAAATCGAAGTACCAGCTGACCAGTTATGGGGAGCTCAAACGCAGCGTTCTCTTGAACACTTCCGTATTTCAGTTGAGAAAATGCCTGTTGCACTTATCCATGCGCTTGCTATCACAAAGAAAGCAGCCGCTGGTGTTAACATGGATTTAGGTTTATTACCAAAAGAGCGCGCTGATGCAATTATCGCAGCCGCAGATGAAGTGCTTGCAGGTAAACACCCAACTGAATTCCCATTAGCAATCTGGCAGACCGGTTCTGGCACTCAATCAAACATGAATATGAATGAAGTGTTAGCTAACCGTGGTAGTGAGATACTTGGTGGTATCCGTGGCATGGAGCGCAAAATCCATCCGAATGATGATGTTAATAAAAGTCAAAGTTCAAATGATGTGTTCCCAACTGCCATGCATGTCGCTGCTGTTATTGCATTACGTCAGGATTTATTGCCAGAATTAAAATCACTGCTGAAAGTATTCAAAGAGAAAGCAGAAGCTTTCCATGATATCGTTAAAATTGGTCGTACTCACCTGCAAGATGCGACACCACTGACATTAGGCCAAGAGATCTCTGGTTGGGCTGCTATGCTTGAGCACAGCATCAAACATATTGATGATTCTGTTCCTCATGTTTGCGAATTAGCGCTGGGTGGTACAGCCGTTGGAACAGGTTTAAATACTCATCCTGAATATGCTGTTCGTGTGGCTAAACGTATCGCTGAATTATCAGGTCAACCATTTGTCACTGCGCCTAATAAATTTGAAGCCTTAGCAACTTGTGATGCATTAGTTCATTCACATGGTGCATTAAAAGGCCTGGCTTCTTCATTAATGAAGATTGCTAATGACGTGCGTTGGTTAGCATCAGGCCCTCGTTGTGGTATTGGCGAAATTGCTATTCCAGAAAATGAGCCAGGTAGTTCCATCATGCCAGGTAAAGTTAACCCAACACAGTGTGAAGCATTAACAATGTTATGTGCTCAAGTAATGGGTAATGACGTTGCTATTAATATTGGTGGTGCGTCAGGTAACTTTGAATTGAACGTTTATCGTCCAATGATCATTGATAACTTCTTACAATCAGTTCGTTTACTAGCTGATGGTATGCGTAGCTTCAATGAGCACTGTGCAATTGGTATTGAACCAAATCGTGAGCGTATCAATAAATTACTGCATGAATCATTAATGCTAGTAACTGCATTAAATACGCATATTGGCTACGATAAAGCAGCTGAAATTGCGAAAAAAGCGCATAAAGAAGGCTTAACGCTGAAAGAATCTGCGCTGAAACTAAACTACCTCACATCGGAAGAATTTGATAGCTGGGTTCGTCCAGAAGATATGGTTGGTAGCATGAAAAAATAAGTGTCTATAACACTTATTTAATGCAGAAATTAAATCCCGCTATCATGGCGGGATTTTTAGATCGTTTTGGGACGACAATAATGAATGAAGAAATTATTTTTACTGCAACCGAAGTAAATTGTTACGTTGAAGATGATGTTACTATTATTGGAATAGGGGATGATCCTGTTTCACCTGAGCACTTTGTCATTCTTTCAAGATTTGATGAGGAAGAAGAAGATATTGATAATTCCATCGGTTTAATGACGCATTTATCTGATATAGAAGCCATTAATAGCCTTGAACATATTACATTAACACGAGAGAAAATTATTTTTGTATTAAAAAATAATCTCATGATCTCTATTGATTTGAAAATTGAAGATAATCAATTTGCTCATATTAATGATTATCTCATACAAATTCTTAAAGGAAGTTCAATTAAGCTCATTAATTAACTTTTTAATTGATTATATTTCAAGATATAAATGCATTCTTGGAATAATCAGTTGTAGTTTCTTAGCTTTAGGGCGATGGCGAATTTGAATGTTATCGGCGTCATAATCAGGTAGTTCGCCAATAATCGGTTTAAAATCGCTCTCTTTATCAATATAGAAAGCCAACAAAGGCAATGGGCAAGCATATTGTACTTGTTTTTGAAGCTCCGAGTACCAAACACGAGCAATAGGTTGTACTTTTACAGGGCGCTTTATTTTTAATTTTGCATTTTCAGGTAATTGAGAAAGGGTGATTATCTCTTTATCAATACGTTCTGCCCATTGTTCACTGGTATATGGCGGAACTGCACGATTGGCTTCACGACTTTTTTCTAATTGAGCCAGTACGTCATTGCGCGTTAAATTTTTAATAATATTTTTATTTGCCCAACCAAAACGTACAGTATCAGGATCAGACAACAAGGTGAGGGTGCGATAAGCATTTAGCGTAATTAAGCCTTTTAACTGATTATGAACAAAATCAAAACGTTCTTCTTTAGAAATTCCAGATTTTTTAGTCACGATATCAGAAAGCTGTTTTTTTAATGAGTTAATGCGTTCAACGTCTTCTTTTACTGACTTAAATTCATTGTTACTGGTATTAAAGCAAAGCACACCAGGTAAACGAATAGCACGCTTACTGCTGATATGCGGTGCATTATCATAAATAAATAGGTTGGCCATTAGTTTTAAGGCAAGTTCACGGGCCTCTTCATCATAACTAGGTGACACCGTCACGTGCATAACATCATCATGTTCTTCTTCTTTCGTTACATCGGGTAATTCAAAAACAGCGGAAGGCAATAATGTTAGTTTTTGTAGCTTTTCTGTCAGAGTATTTATCTCGTTCTCTAACTGCTTAAAACAGAGATTAAATTGTTCAATTAAATCATATTTGCTCATCTTAATATCCTTATTTAGTTACAACATACAATTAGCCTTTATTTAAAACAATACATTAACTTCAGTGGAAAGTACATCGCTTAGTAGAGAGGAATGCCAAAAACACGATATACTGTTTATTTATACAGTATATCGTGAAAAGGGCATATTGGGATGATATTTTTCCTAAAAAGGGGGTGTTTGATGGTTTTTAAATCAAAATCGGTCTATTTTTTACTCTGTTGTACCAATGGATCATGAGTAACATCACAATCTGGTTTTGTTGGTGGGCAGTGTTCTGTAAATGCACTCGTAAGAGATGTAAAAAAGAGAAATAACAGAGTAACGGATAGTTTTATAATTGGCATAATCGTTGTTCCTTCTTAAAGATTAAGTTTATACCTTAAGAAAGGAGTGCAAAATCGACAACATTAAACCGTATTAATCCGCTTTTGCACTTTATTCATTATCAATGAATTTACTGAGCAACTTTGTTTAAGTGTAATGCTATTAATAAGGCAATTAACATTAAAAGGGCTATAAATAATCCTACACCCAACCAACCGAAACTCACCCAGAATAACCCTCCTAGAGTACCTGCAAGGCTAGAGCCCGCATAGTAAGTAAAAAGATAAAGTGAAGAGGCTTGAGCTCGTCCTCGTTTTGCACGGCGACCAACCCAACTACTTGCGACTGCATGTGCAGCAAAGAAACCTGTTGTTAAGATAAGCATACCGATGAAGATAATTGGCAATGATTCAATTAAGGTAATCAATATACCTAGTAACATCATAGAGATACCCGCAATAAATACTTTGCCTAAACCATATTTAGTGGTTAGTAATCCCGCTTTTGATGCACTATAAGTGCCACTTAAATAGACAATGGAAATCAACCCCACAGTTGTTTGGCTTAATGAATAGGGGGCATCTAATAAACGATAGCCAATGTAGTTAAATAAAGTGACAAATCCGCCCATTAATAAACCACCTTCAATAAATAACAGAGGTAATCCTTTATCTCTAAAATGCAATTTTGTGGTAATAAGGAGGTTGCGCGGTTTTAATGTGGTAGGTCTAAAGTGCTTTGAAGCAGGTAATATCTTCCAAAAAGTAATCGCAGCAAAAAGGGCAAAAATACCGAGAATAACGACAGATAAACGCCAAGAGTAATAATCACTTAATACCCCAGTAATAACACGACCACTCATCCCACCAATAGAGTTACCACTAATATATAACCCCATTGATAGAGCTAAGTAGGCAGGGTGGATCTCTTCGCTTAAATAAGTCATTGCCACCGCAGCAACGCCACTTAATGAAAGTCCCACTAAGGCGCGAGTAATTAAGATGCCTGTCCAACTATTCATTGTTGCACTTAATAATGTAAAAAATGCAGCGCAAAATAATGCAATGACCATGACATTTTTACGCCCAAAAGCGTCTGAAAGTGGACCAGTGATTAATAAACCACATGCCATTAATGCGGTTGAAAGTGAGAGCGCTAGACTACTGGTTGCTGGACTAACAGAAAATTCGTTAGATAACACTGGCAATATGGGTTGTACAAAATAGAGTAAGGCAAATGTCGCTAAACCCACCATAAAAAATGACACTGTCACTTTTATATACAGTGCATCATCACGTTGAATATAGTGTTTAGGGTTAGATTGGCGATGAGCTGGCTTTTCTATACATGATGTATTGTCTGAAATATCAGTGCCTAAGCTCATACTTTTACTGTCTATTTCGTGAGTATCCATATTGATTAAACTTCCATTACTTAAATTTGATTTATGTCAATGTTAGAAATATTTGATTTTTTTGTCTAATATATTAATCATTAGAAATAAGACTTTTAAAGTATCAATGCTAAAGTGAGAGAAATATGAATATTGAATTGAGGCATTTACGTTATTTTATTGCTGTAGCGGAAGAGCTTCATTTTGGCAAAGCAGCAGAAAGATTAAATATTTCTCAACCACCGCTGAGCCAACAAATACAAGCACTTGAAAGTGAAATAGGGGCCAGGCTTTTAGAACGAACTAATCGTTCTGTAGCACTAACACCAGCAGGGCAAATGTTTTTAAAAGAGTCTTACCAAATTATGGCGCAGGTCAACGCAGCTACAACACGTGCAGCTAGAATGGAAAAAGGTGAGTTAGGTGAAATATCTATAGGTTTTACATCAACGACACCTTTTATGCATTTAGTAACGTTGAGTTTAAGGCAATTTAGAGAAAATTATCCTGAAGTTGGTATTCATATGCATCAAATGAATACAAAGCAACAAATATCACCATTGCTTACAGGGCGTATTGATCTGGGTATCATGCGAAACACGACGTTACCCGAAAATTTACACCACCAGCTATTGTTTCGAGAGCCTTTTATTTTGGCTGTTTATGAAGGGCATCCATTACTTGCTTACAAAGAAACAGGCGTTAATATTCAAGATATTGGGCAGTATCCTTTTGTTTTCTTTGAAAGAGATGTTGGTACAGCCCTTTATGATGAAATTATTCAATTACTAAGTTTGTCAGGAATTACGCCAACTATTGCACAAGAAGCCGGTGAAGCTATGACGATTTTAGGATTAGTTGCTGCAGGACTAGGCATCTCAATTGTGACTAAATCTTTTACTCGAATGAAAGTCGATGGTGTGCATTATTTACACTTCGCTAATTCACAAGCATTTTCTGAAGTTTGGTTAGTTTCTCATAAAAAACGCACAATACCCGCGGCAGCAAATCGATTAACGCAATTGTTGTTAAAAAATATCTTAGAACACCAAAAATATTGATTTATCTGTGTTTTTGATCACGCTTTTTATGTAAGTATTGTACAATTATCACAAATTGACGACATAATCGGTAATGAATTATTTGGAGCCTCGAATTAATTATGGCTTCTTAATTAAGGATGACATTCAATGGGGAACCAACCTAGCCATATCGATCACGTGAAACAGTTTAACCTTGGCACCGTCTTTCGTTTGATTGATGAACATGGCCCCATTTCCCGTATTTCACTGTCAAAAAAAGCAGAACTGGCTCCTGCGAGTATTACCAAAATTACGCGGGAATTAGTTGAAGCTCATCTTATTCATGAAACAGAGTTTCCGGATGTGGGGTTTCGTGGCCGACCAGCGGTCGGATTAAAATTAGAAAGCCAAGGGTGGCAATTTCTCTGTATCCGAGTCAATAAAGGTAATTTACTTTTTAGTTTAAGAGAGCTAGACAGTAAACTTGTTACTGAAGACACGTTTGATTTTCCTAAAGAGAACAGTGATAACTTTCTTACTCATTTTTTACTTGCTATTGATAAATTTTTCGAACGCTATCAATCACATGTTGAAAGGTTGACGGCCATCAGTATTACTATGAATGCGATTATTGATCCCATTAGTGGGGTTATTCATAGTTCTCCTTATTATGATATTAAAGATGTTCCTCTTGCTGATAAAATTCATGAAAAAACAGGCGTTTCTGTTTTCTTACAGCATAGTGTCACGGCCTGGACAATGGCTGAATCTTTATATGGTGCGGCAAAAAACAATTCAGATATTTTGCAAATTGTCATTGATGACATTGTTGGTGCCGGAGTGATTAGTAATGGGAGGACATTACATTCTCACAGTCACAGTGCGGTTGAAATTGGGCATACTAAAGTCATCGACTCTGAAAATAGCTGTTATTGTGGGGCGAAGGGATGTTTAGAAACCGAAATTGCTATTCCTCAATTAATTAAAAAAGCTCAATTATTGGCACAAGAAAATCCCACCTCGTTGCTAAACAAATATCCTATTACCATTGAAACATTGTGTGATGCAATATTAGTTGGAGATAAACAAGCCCTTGAAGTCGTGCATTTAGTTGCGCAGCGATTAGGTTTTATTCTTTCTGTGATGATTAATATCTTTAATCCACAAAAAATATTAATTGGTTCGCCACTTTGTCGAGCTAAATCTATTCTTTTTCCATTGATTTTAAGTCATGTTCAAAATCAGTCCATGCCTCGTTACGCCCAATCATTAATTATTGAAGAAACAGAATTAAGAAATAAAGGTACTTTACCTGCGGCCTCATTGGTTAAAGAAGCTCTGTACAACGGTTCTTTGTTAATTGAGTTGATGCAAGGCTAAATGAAGTGCAAAAAATCGTAACAGAAGTGTTTTGCAAGCGTAAATACCTCAATTGATCATTAACGAATTCTCTATTTTCGACCAATTAACTAAAAAATTGAGCTACCTCAAGCCACCAGAAACAGTGTTACCCTAAACTCTAATCTCTGTCATTTTTTATGAACCTGATTTATCTGTCATAACGGAAGTAAATTATATGTTAACACGCTTTTTTGTTACGGGGACAGATACCAACGTGGGTAAAACTGTTGTAACCCGAGCACTTCTTCAGTCATTAAATCGTGGCGGGTCAACGGCAGTGGGTTATAAGCCTATTGCAACAGAATTACATGAAACGGCTGATGGTGAGCGTAATCGTGATGCAATGATTATTCATAATTCATCGCCAGTTGAAGTTCGCTATGACGAAATTAATCCTATTTTGCTTGATAATTGTTATGTTAGCGAAAATGAAATTGATTTTAATAAAATTTCAAATGAGCTCGATAATTTAAGTAAAAAAGCAGAGTGTGTTGTTATCGAAGGTAATGGCGGTTGGCGTTATCTACTCGATGATAATACCTTTTATTCTGATTGGGTGGTAAAAGAACAAATTCCAGTTGTTTTGGTTGTTGGTATTCAACCAGGCTGTGTTAATCACTCAATATTAACAGCACAATCTATTATCAACGATGGTTTGAAATTAGTCGGTTGGGTTGCTAACAGAATAAATCCAGGATTACCTTATTATGCGAAAATTGTGGAAAGGCTGTCTCAGCATATTCCTGCGCCACTAATTGGTGAAATCCCGTATTTATTGCGTCCTGAAGAACGTGATCTCTCTTGTTACCTTGATTTAAGTCAGTTGGAAATCGCTGTACCTGCTTAAGAGAGAATATAAATAAGTAACGAAGTGGATTGAGTTGCCTGTTTTTTAACGGAGCCAAACTTGTTACTTTTAAACGCCTGATGAGTAAATTCATTGGGTGTTTTTGTTTTTTCTGAACTTTGCTTAAAACTGGAATAATGATGAAAAAAAACGACAAAGTTAAAGCAAATATGGAAAAACAAAATAAATATAATGACTTTAAATCAGTAGGATACTCATTTATATTGAATGATAAAGAAAAGGGCGCTAATAATTGCGCCCTTTTTTAATTACAAGTTTTTATCAGCAGTACATTAATGGCGAGTATAGATGATCTTCTTAGTGTCATTCTCGCAAGTGCCTACCACTTTACCTTCTGTTTGTGCAACTTGGTCGTTTTCAACGACAGTTAAAGTAAAGTTAGCTGCGGGCACACCGTTATTAACGATTTTTTGTTGAATAGATTCAACGACTTCATCACAACCTGCATTTGCTGCTAAAGGGGCAAATGCTACGAGGGTTGCCATTACTGCAAAGATATATTTTTTCATATTACATTCTCCTTGTTTTACAACGCAAAACATCACTGTTTTACACGATTTTCTTATGGATTAACAGGGCGCCCAGTATTACTGTCTAAACAACGGCGGGTCTCAGGCTCCCAATAAGCGTAGACATTTGCACTTTTCAGACAAGCATCTCGCTCATCAATGGCTTTATCTACTTTATTAAATTCAATTTTTTCTCGCTGATTGACTTGAGTCCGAAGCTCACGCTTTTGATCCCAGTCTTCTTTCAGTTGTCGAGCTTGTTCTTTATCTAAGACATTGTCATAGCCATTACCATTAATGGTTACATTGGTAGAGGCGGCAATAGAAGAAAAAGAAGACACAGATAAACCAAGAAATAAGGAGAACAATACGGTTCTTACCGTTGGTTTCTTAGTTAGTGTATTGATCATAGTTGCTATCCTCTAAAGTTATGTCGCTATTACTGTCAATGACTATTATATCTTAATAATTATAGCTGATGCCTTAATAAAAAATGAGTTTTCAGTGCGTTTAGTTTTGACGATGAACACTTAACCCGGCAAATGATTGGCTAACGGGCATCATTTCTAAGGTATTAATATTAACATGGGCAGGTAATGTTGCTGTCCAATACACGGCTTCTGCAACATCTTCTGGGGTTAACGCGTTTGCATTTGCATACGTCTGTTCAACTTTATCACTATCACCTTTAAAACGAACTAATGAGAACTCGGTACCACCAACAAGGCCAGGTTCAATATCGGTAACACGTACTTTTTTACCTTGCAGATCAGCGCGTAACCCTAAGCTAAATTGTTTAACAAAAGCTTTAGTTGCACCATAAACATTACCTCCCATATAAGGCCAGGATGCAGCGGTTGAGCTAATGTTAATGATATGGCCTTTGTTTCTTTCCACCATCAAAGGAAGAATGGCACGAGTAACATGAACAAGACCTTTATTATTCGTCTCGATCATCGTATCCCAATCATCGAGACTAGCTTTATCTGCGGTGTTTAAGCCTAATGCTAAACCAGCGTTATTCACTAACACATCGATTTCGCGCCATTTTTCAGGTAATTGAGTGTAAACCTCACTAACGGCTTTTTTATCTGTAACATCTAACTGTAATGGATAAAATTGCTCACCTAATTCTTTATGTAAGTTGTTAAGCTTATCTAAACGGCGAGCAGTACCAATAACTTTGTGTCCATGGCTGATAAAATGACGAGCAATGGCTTCACCAAAGCCAGCAGAAGCACCCGTGATAAAAATAATCATTTAATTACCCTCGATAGTTATAATAATTGAAAGTAAAAGGCTATCACTAAAAAGAGTCAAGTTTAAAAGTAAGGATTGTGATAAATCAGCCTAAAAACAAGGTTCTTTTATGATGTGAAAGATTTTTATCTTTAATAGTAACTTGTATTTTTGTTTTTAACTGACAGAACAAGAGGTGTTTATTTAGTCAATTTTTGATTAAAAATAAGGGAGACAAAGAGAATGCCTTGCATCACGGCAAAACAAATAAACTAAGTAAAAATAGGGCAATAATAATAATGATACTGCCAATTACGGCAATTACCAAGGTGGGTGATAAAAGAAAACAGAAGTAACACAAAATAAGGGTCACTACGATATGAATCAAATCACTAAACGACTTATATAAAACGACGGCAGTTTTTTTTAATTGAAAGAGAAACGATTTATTCATATCACACCAAAATAAATGCAGATTATCTTATTGTGACTCGTTGCTAGACTGAGCCGAAATAATGAAGACCCAGTCTAGCAGAGAATAAGGATAGAAAGGTTATTTTTTACCAACTTGATGGCCAATAACGCCACCTAAAACACCACCGCCAATAGTACCCAATGCACTACCGTCAGTTAAAATAGCGCCACCAATAGCACCTGCACCGGCTCCAATTGCTGTATTACGGTCGCGTTTTGTCATGCTGGAACAGCCAGCAAGAGAAAAAAGTAGAACAGAAGCGACACACAGTGTTCCAATCTTTTTTAGCGTGATATTCATTTTTATAAACTCCAAAATAAAGGACAATATAAAAATATCGTTATCGTATTCATACAAGCATCAGAATATTCGGGAACATAAGGAGGGAATAGTCTTAAAATGAGTTGTTATTGATAACACATATTTTAAATGCATTTTATAAAAATAAATTTTATTATCTCTATTATTATTTGATGTTCAGAATAAAGCATCAATGTATTATGTCATTTACATGAGTTAACGTAACAATATGATATTGATAAATAAATTAAAAACACTCTCTTCACAGTTTGCATCGGGCTATTTTGGTGTTGTATTAGGGATGATTGGTACGGGAATGGCATGGCGCTATGCAGCTAAAGAGCATGATTATCCAGCTTATATTGGTGAAATATTTATTGGTGTGGGTTGCTTGGTTTGGTTAATGCTTACGTTATTTTTGCTTAGTAAATGGCTATTTCATCGACAAGCAATTCTTAATGAAATTAAACATCCGGTTGCCAGTGGATTTACTAGTTTATTTCCTGCAACGACAGTCTTAGTCTCGATAGGACTAAGCCCATATTTACCTTTATTTTCTTTGATACTGTTTAGCATCGGAGCAATTGCCCAGCTTGGGTATTCCAGTTGGTTGATTGGTTATCAATGGAAGGGTGAATATCCTAAAATGGCGACCACACCAGTGTTATATTTACCAACTGTCGCTAATAACTTTATCTGTGCCATGGCATGTGGTGCATTTGGTTTTAATGATTTGGGTATTTTATTTTTTGGGGCTGGCGTATTTTCGTGGTTAAGTTTAGAACCTTCTATTTTAAAAAGAATACGTAGTGAAGGATTAATGGATGAAAAATCACGGCTATCATTTGGTATTCAATTAGCACCCGCTTTGGTTGCCTGTAGTGCTTATTTGGCTATCAACGACAACCATATCGATTTCTTCGCAAAAATGTTATTAGGTTATGGGTTATTACAACTCTTATTTATGATGAGATTAATTCCTTGGTTTGTGAAACAACCGTTTTCATTACCATTTTGGAGTTTTTCTTTTGGTGTTTCAGCATTAGCAAAAGCCTCATTAAATATGAGCATGACATCTAATAGTCATTTTATGCAGTTATTATCAATGGCTTTATTTGTTTTTGCTAATGCCATTATTTTATTACTTATTTTTCATTCATTATTATGGTTTTTTAAAGGATTGAAACAATTATATAGCCCTTCTAAAGTGGTATGAATATCACTCAAAAAAGGAGAAGAGCCTAAGTAAAAAATTAGGCTCTTTTTGTTTAATACAGGGAATAATCAAAAAAATAAGTTAGAAATCTAATATTATCATGTATTAAATTCTAATAGGCTTCCTGCTTAAAATAGCGACAGTATTACCGATAAACATGGCAGAGTAATATAAAGGAACATAAATCAAACCTAACGCAACCATCATAATACCAATCGATAACATTAATGCCACTGTGGGATCTGGTGATGTTAATTCTAAAAACCCTTTATCTAATCCAGTTAAAAATACTTTTTCTTGTAATCTTGCATATAACCATGAAGCACCTACAAGAACAGAGCCAAACCAAAAATTTAACCAACATAATGCAGAAGTAAAAGGCATCATATTACTTTTCATTATTTATTTTCCTTGTCAAATAAAGCACACAATGAGTAATGATATTTTTATAAAGATAAAATTTTAAATTATAGCGATAAATTGAAATAGATAAATACACATATAGGTAAATAACTCATTAATATTTAAAAAATGTGACATTATTAATTATCTATTTATTTTTAAATTTCTTGTTAAATATTTCTACGCATAAAGAAATATCATTAATAACAATCACTTTTGAAGATAATTCAGGGTGGTTATTAAAGAAAGCATCTAAACGTTTATCATATTGCTTTGAAAAGCAAAGAAGTTCCCACGTATTCACTAATGTTTCTTTAGGTAATTGGCGCTTAATTCTATTAATAAATAAACGCTTTATTAAGTAATTAACACGCTTCCAATAAGGAATGTCTATTCTAAAAATAACAGTGCAGTCATTAAGAAAGGGTAATAAACGTTTGTCGTAAGCACCTTCAACGACCCATTTATCTGTTTCTCTAATAGCATTTACTTGAGATGTTATAAAACTCTCACTATTTTTATGGAATTCATCTCCAGTCATATCCCAATAAATGGCATCAAACGGATATACAGGTAAAGATAATGCAATAGCGAGTTCTTTAGATAGCGTTGTTTTCCCTGCGCCAGAAGGGCCCATAATGCAAATCTTCATTTCTTTTTCAATAAGTTGCTTTAAGATAAGAAGAGTATAAGGGAAAATAGGGCTAATAACGATGAAAAGAAAACTAATTAAAAGAAATAAACGTTGGTTGATGGAAAAATATCACCTTTCGCAACAACTATTTGCACCACTAACAGTTATTTTAAAAGAAAGTGAATTAGAGTCACAAGTAAATCGATATTATCGCTTATGGCGACGCGGTTTAATTAAAGAAGATTGGCGCCATGCCACTTTTGAGGCTGGTGTTGTGACGGTGCCTCAATGTAGACATGATGGACGCGTGATTTATCACGATAAAATTTATAACAAAGAGTTAGTGCCCTTAGAATACCAAGATCAATGGAAAGCATTTTGAAATTTATAAAGCCAGTAGAGTCAGAATAAAGCTAATTTATTGTTGATTATTAATGACTTAAAAAATAAAAGGGTAAAAAGATAGGTTTAGGTTAGATATGGATAAAATAAAACAGCAATACCACCAGCAACAGCAAGCTCTCGTTGATGACATACAAAAAGGCGTTGCTTTAAATCGAGATTTACTAGTATTAAGGGAATTACTTTTATCCTATAAATACAATGGAATGACTCAAGATATAATGCGAGATTGTTTAAATCAATTACGAGTTATTGAGGATGAAGACACTATTTTAGATTTACTTGATTTTGTCGAAGGTTTTTGTTCCTTAGATTGGAAAATATATCCCTGAAAACTGAAAATATCTGTAGTATTTCTTTTCTTTTTTTATTGTTTACCTCATATCATCTATTTTTATCAGAACATAATTTTAGTAAATGTATGAGTTGCTATAATTAGATGTGATTTTTTGAATTATATTTTTTGATCTGATAAATAAAATAGCCTATTGCCAATGGAATAATAAATGGAATAATTAGGATAATGTAAAATATTATCCCACCTCTAGCACCTGAGTTATTAATATATTTATTAAAGGTATATTTTGAAAAATAGTGGAGCAGTATATTATCACTGCATCTTTTAGCAAATGGAAATAACGGAGTACAAAGGCAAGCATAAACAATCATTAAAATAAATTTATCTCCATGATCACTTAATGCATAAATCAAAGGGATAAAAATAAAAAGGCTAAGGAGTAGTTTTCCTAAAAAATCCCAACTTTTAACAAAAAGACGAATAGGGTGATTTTTTCTTTTTATCAATATGTTATGACGTGTTATTTTTTCTTTGGTATAATTTTTACCACTTCTACTCATTGAATTTCCCTGTAAAAGAAAATAAAACAGTCGTTAATTTATCTCTTATTATAAACATAATATACATATATTTTTATATATTAATGAGTTAAATATACAGGCTAGTAGAAACAGATAAAACATCATTAAAAAACCCGCCAACAGAAAACATAGCTGACGGGTATTTTTCAGAAAAATTAGAATGCTTGACGGAAAATCTCAATGATCTCTTTTTCATTACCTTTACGAGGATTAGAGAATGCATTACCGTCTTTAAGTGCCATTTCTGCCATATATGGAAAATCAGACTCTTTCACACCTAATTCACCTAAATGTTGCGGAATACCAATATCCGCAGATAGGCGAGCGATAGCTGCAATAGCGCGTTCTGCCGCATCCATCACTGATAACCCTGTGATATTCTCACCCATAAATTCAGCAATATCAGCAAATTTTTCTGGATTAGCAATCAGGTTATAACGCAGTACATGTGGTAATAGTACCGCATTAGCCACGCCATGAGGCATATCATATAAACCACCTAATTGGTGAGCCATTGCATGAACGTAACCAAGGTTAGCGTTATTAAATGCCATTCCTGCTAAAAGTGAAGCATAAGCCATATTTTCACGGGCTTTTAGGTTTGTCCCCAAGGCTACGGCTTGACGCAAGTTACGAGAAATTAAACGTATTGCTTGAATAGCTGAAGCGTCAGTGACGGGGTTAGCATCTTTAGAAATATAAGCTTCAACTGCGTGAGTTAACGCATCCATACCAGTTGCGGCAGTCAGTCCTGCTGGTTTACCAATCATTAACAGAGGATCGTTAATGGAAACGGAAGGGAGGTTACGCCAGCTCACAATAACGAATTTGACTTTAGTTTTTGTGTTGGTCAGAACACAGTGGCGGGTGACTTCACTGGCTGTACCCGCAGTAGTATTTACGGCAATAATAGGTGGCAGTGGATTTGTTAGTGTTTCAATACCTGCATAATTGTAAAGATCACCTTCATGAGTAGCTGCAATACCGATACCTTTACCACAGTCATGTGGACTACCACCACCTACTGTAATTATCATGTCACATTGTTCTTTACGGAACATTGCAAGACCTTCAAGCACATTAGTGTCTTTTGGGTTAGGCTCTGTGCCATCAAATACGACAACATCAATACCCGCTTCTTTTAGATAACCAATAGTTTTATCTACGGCACCATCTTTTATTGCTCGTAGGCCTTTATCCGTTACTAGTAGGGCTTTTTTACCTCCCAATAATTTGCAACGTTCGCCAACAACAGAGATAGCACCAGGACCAAAAAAGTTAACATTCGGTACCAAGTAATCAAACATACGATAGCTCATGATAAACCTTCCAATATCAGATTATTATTCAGATAAATTAAAGTATTAGTGCATTCTCACCTCATTGTTTGTTAAGTCAAGAGAGGTAGCTCATCAATGAGGTGAATCGATTCGTTTAACTTTGGTTGGTTTGATATAAGTCAACAGGATATGCTTTCTTTGAGGAGAAGTGATCCATTTAATCTCTGCTAGAGCTTCTAAATATCTTGGCAAAAAAAGGAATATAAGAAGCAATATTAGGAACTTTAAGCTAAAACCAAATAGCTTAAGGTATAAGGTATAAGGTATAAGGTATAAGGTAAAAGGAATGCGTAGGCGATAAAATAAAACACCCGCAAGCAGGTGTTTTATTATGTTATATGTGGTAAGCGTTGTTTATTCGTCGAAGTACCAATATCCTTGATTGATAAATTCGGTTAATTCTGCAACGAAGGCTGGAACCATCAATGCTTCACCGAGTTCATCTGCTCCAACTTCCGTAAATTGACACAGCGCATCTGCACCTTTTGTTTCTTTGGTAGCCCAATCTTCTGTATTCACAAAGAAATTATCTTCGATACGTAGGACGCGCAGCCCGCTTAGTCGGATCAATTTTTCACCATCATTCAGCGCGCTTAATACTTCTTCTGGCTGATATGGTGGTTCTGCAGGGGCAATGTCCAGCTCATGGCGTGGTGTGGTAGCAAAACGACCTAACCATTGTTCAAAATCACCAGGTTTATTGATCATCTCAATCATCATGGCGCGTAGGCGTTCAACTTCGTGAGCTTCCATTCTTCCTGCATTGTCGCGTACTGTCAGATTAGGATCGCTATAATTTATTCCACCTAGATCTTGTTCCAGTGCGTAGTCTGCAAAACTACTCAGTAAATCACGGCCATTGGGTCCGCGAAAGCCGACAGAATAGTTCATGGTATCTTCGAAAGTGAAGCCATCATGAGGGAATCCAGGTGGAATATACAGAATATCTCCCGGTGCCATTTCTACATCAATAATTGGCTCAAATGGATCAACATGCAGTAATGCAGGATGAGGGCAGAACTGGCGCATTGGTAGGGCATCACCTACACGCCAGCGACGACGACCCATTCCTTGAATGATAAAAACATCATAGTTATCAATATGTGGTCCGACACCACCTCCGGGTACTGAATAGGAGATCATTAGATCATCAAGACGCCATTCTGGCAACACACGGAATGGTTTCACCAACTCAGCTGACGGCATATGCCAATGGTTGACCGCCTGTACCAGTAGTGACCATCCTTTTTCGCCTAATTCGCTGTAATCTTCAAATGGACCATGGCTTGCCTGCCATTTGTTGTCCGCGAGGCTGACAAGACGACTGTCAACTTCTTGCTCCATTGCCAAACCGGCTAATTCATCTGGAGTGATAGGATCGACAAAATTAGGAAATGCATTTTTCAGTACAACAGGTTTCTTTTGCCAGTATTTTTCTAAAAATTCAGGCCAATTAAGATTCAGTTTGTTAACCATGTGACCACATCTGTGTAAAGGAATAAGCTGGTAATTATAGAAGTAATGCGTGGTCATATTTTTGTTTGGCATCAAATGCCAGTCAATAACACTTATCAGAATAAGATCAGCGATGGGAGTTTGATATGGAAAATGGTAATTGAGAGGGAGATTGGGTAGGGGATTTTACTTCTCTCGCAGAGATTTTAATGCTTATCTATATAATTAATAACTATCATATTTAATACCATATCAATAATAAAATAATGGCATAGGTGCTCCCTATAGTGAGCTAAATAATATAGTACTCACTATAGTGAGTTAAGTTAATGAATTAAAAAGAAAAAACTTAAAAACTCCATTGACAGTAAGATTTTTTATGTTATAACTTTAGTCACTTTAGTGAACATTTCGTGCCATCATTCTCTCAATCAAATAATAGGAATATTTTATTGGTTGGTAAATTAATGCAACCCGATAATTTATATTAAAGAGGTAATTATGAAACTTAAATTGATTGTATTTAGTGGGCTAATAATTACGAGTTCAGTTGCACTCTCTGAGCCATTAAAGCTTGATAAGGACATTCTTACAGAAAAAGCCGCGTTTTCTTTAGGAGTAAATAAAAGTATGGTGATTATTAAAGAGTCAGATAGAACACCTGAGAAATTAACTGAATATTTCAATGCAATCTATAAAAATAAAGTTTATCAATGCTATGTGGGCTATGTAAACGATGACATTATATCAGATGCAGTTTGTCGTCCTACAGATGGTTCTGATTTACCTAAATAAAGCAGTTAATTCAGCCTAAGTGCTGGAAATTTCTATGATATATAACACTATGTTACAAAAAGGTTTTGAGCCATTCCGGTAGAATGTAATTTATCGGAATGGCGAGGGCTAGTCTTTACACATAGAGTGCATTATGTGAATCAGTCTATTCACTAAATATTAATTCAACAATATTGATTGTCTGCTCTATTTGTTCACTCTCAGGTATTTGTTATTTGCTCGACAGTAAACATTCCTAAACATAAAAGCAACGTTTTAGTGTGATATTGAAACATAGTGGCATCGACAGAAAATTATCAATGGTGAAGTGATTTACGCAGTATTGAAGTGATAAACGATCATAAATTTATTGAACACACAAAAGATGGTTATTTGACCATATTTACGGTAACAGCCCAAGAGCCATATCAACGATGGGAATTTGATATGGAAAATGAAAACATCAAAGGTCATCATTGGATTGGTGTTTTTACTTCTGATAATGGAATTGCTGAAATAGATTTTACTGAAGTCGTGATGATATCTAAAAAGGTTTTATTAAAACCTTTTGAGGTGCAGCAGCTTACTGTCACCGGAATATACAACAAACATCAATGACCTTCCTATTGCTAAATTATAAGGATAATCATGAGATTAACTAAATTTCCTATCCAACTATTGGGCCAGGTATGCCATGTAACAACGTACAGCCGATTTGAAACTATTAAGAATGTCGGTTTCATTAAGGTCAATCCAGACATACCTGATCAAGATAGAACTAGTAATGGTAAGAAGGATAATTATCCGATTGTTAGAACGATCAATGGAATTAGTGTTTTTGATTTTAGGTTTGTTACTGAAAGATTTTTAAATAATAGAAATCACCGAAATAAGTGGAATTGGGTATTTAATTGGGGGTGTTTCGGACATGAAGATCTTGTATGGATATCTATCAACATTGAAGACTTTAAGGAATGCTTTTTGTCAGTTGAAGAAGTCACAAAAAAAGGAGTGGAGGGCCGTAGGAATTTTATACCTAAATTGGAAGGGGCAATTCTTTCTGATATCCCACTCCGTTCATTTAATTCGATTTTAGTATATTCACGTAAAGATGATAAGTGGTTGGACGACATTAAAATAATTGATTAAATTTGATCTTGGTATCAGTATGGGCTAATGACTCATAAATTTGATTGATAGCACAACTAGACTTCATTGAGGTAAATGGCTGATTTCTTTAATTACCAACTAGCATTGGCGAATAAGCCTTAAGTTAAGAATGAACCAACATAATCAACCAGACCAAAACAGAGATTTAAGTGCCTATCCGTATTTAGATACCAAGGTTCGCATAATGTATATTATGTTAAATAGAATATAATAACCAATAACTTCATGAGATGGGTCCTTTCAAGGATTTAGCTTTTAAAGCCCTCTTGCCTCAGATACGTGTTAAGAAACGTATTATCTAACTCTATTGATTAATTTAAGAATTCATTTGATTAACTAGCCAACGATGAATTATTTGAACAATATATGTTTGCTCTTCTTCCGTTAATTGACGATGTTTTTCTATACCATGCCAGGTTTTTAAACATCCTCGACAACAAGTCGCCGTGGCATGCTGAGCAATAAACACAGGATGTCCTCGCATTGGAGTTTGCTTACCATCATTTTTGGGTTCTTCAGCAGCTAAGCGTTTTTGAATAAAATCTAAAGCGTGTTGATCAATGGTATCAGGGCCTTTATCAATACAGTATTGTCGCTCTTTTGGCCCTAATTTAAACTTTTGTCGAAAAGTTGATTTGGATAATCTGTTAAATAAAAGATCTACATTATTCATTAAATTTTCCACCTAAAACAATGATCGTACGCTTATAGTACATAGCTTACAATCACATATGTTTTAGTTTATTACCCAAACACATTGATGGTAAATAAAATTACTAAATGTGGTTATCTCCTATCACCATGAAGAGAATAAAACGCTTCATTGGATAAGTACCCTTACCTGTTCACTCATCATATATTTCTGACAAAGTCATCAAAGTAATAGTTGTAGCGTCGAATAATAGATTGTTCAGCACAAACATATTGGGTGATATTTTTATGATTTATCATAACTAATCATTAAAGGAATAAGTTTCATAACTATATTATAAACATAAAAATAAAGAATATTTATTTAAGTGTGAGCCTGTTATCAACTTACTAGTCGGATTTGTTTAATTCTATTGTTAATGACCTAAAAATCACAAAAAAACACGCTAGTGTCAGTTATTTCCTATATTCAATTCAATTACCCTACTTTACGCTGATACATATATTTAATGTGAAAATAAATATTTATAAACGGAAATTAATTATTTTTATTTATATTGTGCGAGGATGAATATGAGAATTGTACTTGCTTTGATCTTGAGTTCAACACTCTTGCTCTCTGGTTGTTCTGCCTTCCTTTTTAGCTTAGGTAGTAATCCAGAAATGTCACTGAGTAATGTAAAATTGATGGAAAATACCACTAAACTAAAAGTGCCAGCTATACCGCCAGGAACAAAAGATGGTGAATATTTACGTTATTATCCAGGTGGGCAATTAAAATATAAGTCATGGGTAACTAAAGGTTGTTATGACCGTTACGTTAATGCTTATTATGAAAATGGTAAACTACAAATGGTCATACCATTGAAAAATTGTGAAGTTAATGGTGTGGTAAAAAGTTATCAGACTAATGGTAACATATACAGTGAAATCGCTATGCGTAATGGCTTACCTCATGGTGCTTTTAAATATTATCATAACACACCTAAAAATAACGTTAATTTGCAGGGATATATGGAGAACAGAGCTCTTATTGGCGTCATTACTCAATATGATGAAAACGGAAAAGTTATTAACAAAGGTCAGGTGTTAGATGGTAAGGTTAAAATCTTAAAATAATCTAATTTAATTAAGCTACCGGCTTTTTATTATTAGTGAAAGCCGGTTTTTTGTTTTATAACTCAAATTCGCGTTATTCCTTTTTTATATTAAAGTAGAACATCAACGCTTTATAACCTTTCTCGCTGATAGTCACTTCTCTATATCCTTGATGTCGTGTTAACCACGCTTGCGCTTCTGCATAATGAAGAAAAGCAGTACCAATTTTCCCACCCAAATGAAAACGACGTTCACTCCAATCCAAACATGGACAGCAAATATTGTGTGAATGCTTTTCTTGAAATTCAATACCCATATTTTTAAATCGCTCAATACCTAGCGTTGTAATAGCACGGCCGTCTTCTGTTATCCATTTTTGCTGGCAAAGAGAATCATAAATATTAACGGCCACTTCACCTGCTAAATGATTATAACAAGTTCTTGCTTTTCTTAGATTCTTCGGCGTTGTGATTTTTGCTTGTGAAATATGGTCAGTTGAAAAGCTCATTAATTTTTCAATAACTTTTGCAATTTCATCGTTAGCTAATCGGAAATAACGATATTTACCTTGGGATATTACAGAAATTAGACCACTATTCAGTAATTTTGATAAATGGCTACTGGCTGTAGAAGCAGAAATATCAGCCACAACACCCAACTCAGTAGCTGTCCACGCCCTTCCATCCATCAATGCACAAAGTATTTTGACTCTAGAAATATCAGATATCGCTGCACCAACAGTAGCTATTGCGGATTCTACCGTGTGCTGATATTCCGATTTTATCTCAGATTTAGCCATTTAAAATTTGAGCCTTTTAGTAGCATGTCATGAATGGTGTAATAACGTTATTGTAGCAAGATCGGGAGTCTATTTAATTACAGACTTTCTGTATCAAATGAATATTCGCGGGCCAAAGAAGCAATACTAATTTTATAGAAATCGAAAATAGACTCTCGACCTTCTTTTTGCGCACTTTTATGTGAAATATTTTTCTTCCATTGTAAAACAGCCTCTTCATTTTCCCACCAAGAAAGTGATAATAATTTTCCTTCGGTTGATAAACTTTGAAAACGCTCTATTGAAATAAACCCCTCAACATCTGTTAGTAATGGTTTTAAATCGGCTGCTAAAGATAAATAACGATCCTGTTTTCCAGGTTTGATTTTTACTTCGAATATCACGGCAATCATTAGTGCTCTCCTTTAGTGATTTATGCTAAGTGTATTTATAAAAAAGACACAACACTTTGATAATCATTGAAATGAGAAATGCCGCTTCAAATTCAAGAGCAATTTAATAAAGGGCTATTTTATTACTAATAGCGTACAACGTTTATAGAGATCTGCACTAACTTAGTCTTATTTTCGTGAGAACTGGACACATAAAACCCCTAAAATAACCAAACCAATCCCTAAAATCTTACTCAATGGGATAGAGTTTTGGCTCATACCAAACCAACCAACTTGTTCAATTAAAGCAGAAATAATCTCAACCGCTGACTCAAGCATTGGAACAACTCGATAATCTTATTGCACAACAAGACTTTCAGCCGAAGGATTGTAAAAGACGATTTAATATTGCGATGTCTGATTATGGTGCAATGCTAATTTCAACCAAGTTAATTCATTATTTACATACTCATGCACCTGATGTTGATTTAAAAATTTGGCACAGTAGCCGAGAAGAAATGCAAAGTAAGCTAAATGAAGGAAGTTTAGATTTAGCATTTGGGGTGTTTAATATTTTCGATAATACATTACGTTCAAAATCTATTTTTACCGATAAAATGGTCAGTGTGGTCGATAAAACGGTGTATCCCGAAAAAACAATAAATCTAACAGAATGGTTGTTATCACCCCATATTTTAGTCAGTATGAAACCGTTTGATGCCAATGAAATAGACCATCAACTTCAATTAATACATCAACAACGCCACATTGCGGTTACAGTACCTTATTGGCAAATTGCTCCTCAATTATTAGAAAATACCGATTTAATATTAACTATTGCTGAAAAAGCGATCCCTCAAGATATGCGCCAGAAATTTTCTATATTTGCCCCTCCCATTGATATTCCCGAATTAGAATTTCAGATGATCTGGCATCAACGTAGTGATAATGACAATGCGCTTAATTGGTTAAGAAATACCATTGTGGCGCTTTTAAAAGAAGAATAAAAAATAATATTCTTCTTTTGGTTGGTCTTTATTTTCAAAGCAAACTCAATGTATTTACTCGTCCATTATCCCAATTAAAATGCACTAAACGCCCTGTATTATCGAAAAAATACCACTGGTTAAACTCATGACGATAACTGGGTGTAAATTTTGTCGGCCACTTTAATTCAAAGCTACAGTGATTTTTATTATTGTATAAACGAAAGATCGTTAATTCATCTTTTTGCCAATCAATTAGTTTCGCTGTTCTTGACGTTAAATGAAAAGATTGCTGTTCTTCAATAGATTGAGTATTAGGCAGCTGTAAACGTTGGGTATAGTGTGAATTTGCTGATGTGAGCACGCATTTATCATGCTTTACACCATAATATGAGTTAGACATCAGATCATATTTTAATCCCTCATTTAAATGATGAGGCAGGCTTTCTCGCTGAGTTAACCAGCGGTTGGGTAAAATATACGACCAACGCTCTTTGGGTTCACTATTAATTAGCCAATACTCAGAGTCATTGTGGCGAAGAAGCTCGACAACATCACCATTCAAGGTATCTACATTCCAAACTATTTTAAAGTTGTTTTTAATATCAACAACTTGAACAGTATCGAGAATTGCAATAGTCCAAAAAACACCATCAAAGTTGCGGGTGAAAGTAGTACATTTTAGTGTACCAAGCTCTTGGATAAACTGTGTAGTGATGGCTAATGAACTAATTTGGAAATAATCACCTCTTGGTGCTAATAACAAAGCACTTTGGTTATTTTCTGCGATAACAATATGATAAGTTGGTGTTAATTGATGCCAAATTCGCTTTCCTGCTATATCTGTTAATAACACACCCGACTCGCCTAATGCGATAAGATATTGGTGATCATTTAAGGCAACGACATCATAGATAGCAGAAAGCCCTTGTTCTGGAATAGTGGCAGAAATAAAGTGGTTTTGTGCATCTAAAGAATAACGTTTAGGCTCAGGGATCTCAGTATGAGGGATATCGACTTTAAATAATTTATTCGTGCTTTTATGAATAAGCTGGCTAACTTCTTTTTTTTCTAATACTGAATTAATACCATATTGATCAACAATAATAGGTCGAATTAATTGATTAATTAGTTGTTCAGTTAATTTGGTTTGTTTGGGTAAAGCCAATAATGCTCTAGCTAAAATAGCGCGCGAAATAGAAGCGTTAGGATCATTAATCGTCTTTTTAATATCATCTTGGTGCTGATGAAAAGACTCTGGTAATAAATATGACCACTTTACTAGGCTTTGTAGGCTTAACTCTCCACCAGCTTGATACGCTATTTCTAACCAATGCTTGGCTTTATTGCGGCTGTCCTCATTGTTTAATTCCCAGATAATGTCAATAGCCTGTAAATAGTCTTCACAAGCAATAAGATATTCAGCCCATTCTTCGCGCATTTTATTAGCAATATCCGGATGAGTATCTTGTAACTGTGAGATCATAAACGAAAATGCATGATGTAAACGAGCATATATAACTGCTGAATCCATATCGCCCGCTAAAGAGTATAGACGAATAATATAAGCCGGTGGCATTGCCCATAATCGAGCTAATTCAGCAGCTTGTTGATAGCGTTGAAAGCGTTCTAAATAACTGAGTGCTTCCTCTTTTTCTTGTAATAATTCAGCAAGAACAAATAATGCTTCTTCATTACGCCCTGCTTTATCTAGTTTAATAAATTGTTGACGATAAAGTTGTTTTAAATAAGTTTGAAGCTCATCACCAAGATAAAGGCTTTTATGCCCTTGTTGATCTGCAGATATTTCCAGTTTATTTCGCCCTTTCAATCTCCCCAAATAAGGTGAAGGCGTTGCTTCTTGGTTCTCTTGAGATTTACTCAGTGGAATGCCGTGTCGCAGTGCTTGATTGACATTATCCTCTTCAAACATTTTCATCATTTTTTTAATGTAATCAGCCTGCTGTTTACTCATTACAGACGCTAAGCCACTTTTTACTGAGAGTTTATTTAACCAGCGTTGCCATGGGGATAATTGAGTTATTCTTTCAGGCGAATAACGCATAGCTTCATGATTTGAAGGTGTCAGAAATTTATTAATAATTTTCTGGGTTAGCGATAATGACGTTTTTACGCGAGGTGTCTGTGCTTGAGATGATGACGAAGTATTTGCAAATACCGTTTTTATAAATTGTTTTTGTTTATCATCTGCCTGTGGAATGTTGTCGCCAATAACAGTTCTAATATTTTTCTCTTCTGACAAGGTTTGAGGTGTTATTTCATAAAGGTTGGCGTAGTTATCAGTCTCTTCAAAAATAACCGCGCTGATATCAATATAATCAGCAAGTGATAATGGCTTAGCTTGTGAAAATAGAAGCGTTGTTACAACACCATTACGAACTAATGCAATATCTGTATAAGAAGGAAGTTTTTTTATTTCATCATTATCTAAAGGTGCGGTGCTATAAAGTTTTCCATAACGAATCAAAGGCCATCCTTCAATAGAGGCACAATCGAGAGACTTTATTTCTGCAAAACAGAGAATATCCCCTTGTTCAAATTGATAAATACGACAGTGAGTGTGCCAATGTTTCATTAAATAAGTCAGTCGTTGCGTTTCATTAAACCAGTCGTTAGGTAGCCATAAACCTTCAATTTGGCGATAGCCAGATAACATAGGATGACGAATATAGTCGTTATGCATTTTGGATATCACCTTCTTGTGCAATGGTATACAGATTTAGGCGTAATTGTTTTTGGTATACATCATAAACAACGACTTGTGCATGATCCGTTAATGCAGCAAACAGGCCTTTAGAAGGGCTAAATGAGTAACATGTAAACGGATTATCTGCACGATATAAGATTTCTATTTCGCCTTTTGAATAACTGGCAATATTTCGTTTGTTTGAGCTGAGCATCAAAATATTTAAGGTGGTTAAATCTTCTTCTGAGGAGCCATCGAGTATTGGATAAAAAAGCCCTATTCCTTGCCATCCTTGAGGTAAATCTATTTGATAGCCATAAACCTCATCAATTTCCATATTATAAACATGCCAACTTTGTCGATTAGCACCTAACGAAATAGCGCAAGATACGGATTTAGAACCATCAGTATATTTATGGCGATAAGCAAATAAGACAGCTCTTTGATAGGAAATAAATTGAGTAAAATAGAGTCGATGTTGGTATTTCTTTTGAGAAAAGTCTGCACCCGTGACCATTTGGACTAATTCACTACTGCCATTGAGATAAATATACACAAGTAGGTTGTCTGCTATTTTCTCTATGCCAAGGACTTTCTCTTCAACAATCTTAAAACCATTTTTTTCTTCAGCATAAATATTGGATGAGAAAGCGACTAACCGCCTTGCTCTATCATGAACAAATAAACTGGTATATTCTCGATTAAATAAATAAGCACTGGTAAGCGTATTACCTCGGCCAATACCCGCAGAGAACTCTTCATCGGAAGGTCGAGGTATATAAGAAAGTTTGGGTAATTGCCAAAAATAGAGGCCATTGTTATTGGAAAGTAATGCACCTACCTTTTTTCCGTGACACTGTAACGCTAAAATAGTGTGATCATCAGGATATATTTGGTATACAAACGGTTTTTTAAGCGAATTGTTTGGATTTAATCTATTGAGCGGTGGGATTTTAATAACCACTAATCCGGGTTTACCTAATAAAGTGACACCAACCGCACTACCATGAAATGAGATAACGGGTGAAAACATCAGTGATATTTTGTGTTCATGTTGATGTGTATTTTGCACTGAAGGCGGTCTTATTTGCCCTTTTAATATTTGTGCGCTGAGTGCTCTAGGTGGTGTTGGTAATACAATATGGCGTTGAAAATGAGGAGTCCGAATATTCACACCAATGGTTTTATTAAAACAATCATCCCCAGTTAATTCGATATAATGGCTAGATGCAATTTGTTTCAACATCGGTTGTTGATTACTCCCTGTGATTAACCAAATCTCACCACTCTGCGCATCCATATCTTCAGCAATAACATTTTGCCAATGTGTGATATTTTCGTTTAAAACAGGCGAATAAGTCCGACGTGTCAATAATTCGTATAGATCATTAATGCTGTTTAACGGCATTAATGGAATGATTGATTGCAACGTTCCCCACATTAATGTGCAACCCACCTTTTCTGCTCGTTGAGCCAATAAGATAAGCAATGCAATATGAACTAAACGACATTCACCCAGTTGAGAAATTCCCGTATCAAAAAGTACGGTGATCTGATTTAAAGATTGTTGGGATTTATAGTTTGGTGCCAAAAAGAGATGTTCTGCATTAATGGCACGTCTCATAAATTCATCAGGCACTTCATCAGCCATTAACCATTCACTAAGTAGCAGGTTTTGATAATCCCCTTTACGCTGTATTTGCCCTATACCATCTTGCTCAGGTAAACCACCGAGTTGCTTTCCCTGTACAGGGCCTAATACACGACTTAGACGTTGTAATAGATCAGAAAAGGCAGGAATTAATTCAGGATCTAACCAGCTAAGCCAAGTTTGCCAAGGTTGTAGCGCTTTGGGCAACGTGGTGGGTTGTGTTGTGGGTAATGACATGATGATAAACCGATCCTTGTATCACATTATATTTCACTCAAAACACAATTGGGTGAGTGTATCCCGTAGCGTTGGTGTTAACGTCCACTGATTATCTAAAGGGATCACCGTTTGAGGTGATGGTAAAAGTAATAGTGGTTGGCGTTTAAAATGTTGCACTAAGGCTTGCTCCACCAGCCCATTAGGTAATAAAAGCTGTTGATGTATAGGGAGCCATAATTTTGCTATTTCAGTAGACGGTGCGATCAGCGTTATATTTTCAGCCCAAGGTAAATCAGTCTGTTTTCCTAACACAATAAGCCGATGTTGACTGGTGATCACTTTTAGCCGTTGTTGCTGAACATCAGGTAAATGAATAATGCGCTCAATAAGCTGTTTAGCCGTTACACCTGTTGCAAACACCCCTTGTGGTTTAGTGGGCGTTGCATTAGGTTGCCAAGTCAGTGGAAATGTTAGGCTCATAATAAGTGACTAAACTGTATCGCTAATTGGGTACGTAATGTGGCAAGCTCTTCACTTAACATCTCTGTCGAAAAATTCGCATCTATTTCTCGTAACGTCAGTTCAATATCCGCTTTAGAAACAGGTTGTGCATTTAGAACATCTGTTGCTCTTTCAATTAAACGGTTCATGCGAGATTGAGGTTGCAATGTTGCTTCTTCTACGGAGCTAAATAACCGAGAATTCATTGAAAGTGAAAGTTCTTCTCGTAAGATTTCACGTCCTTGTTGTTGCGCATCTTCAGTAGGCAGTACATACAGTAAAGGCCAGAGATCTTGCTCTGTCGCAATCTCTCGATTATTGAGTACGGTTGCGGCTGCAATAAGACGCTGAACACGCACAATACGTCTATCTGAAAGCGTGATCCCTGCATTTCTTAATGAACGCACAGCATTCGCAATTAACGGTCTGACTTGTGTTAAATCGACATTTTTCACTGCAAGGTGTAGTTCATTTAATCGCATAATATCGAGTTGCACTGAAAGTGGAGTCAAACTTGAGGCCCATCCCCCTTCAAGCATGGCTTCTAATTGGTGATCGGGTACAGGATCTATAAAAAGATGAATAAGAAAGCGATCTGAGAATGCGGCAAGGTTCGGATCATCAGGCAAACTATTAGCAGCACCAATACACACTTTTAATGGACTAATAATATCGGTATGACCACGTTTAAATCGGCGTTCATTTAAAATACCTAATAAGGTGTTTAAAATCGCAGTCGATCCTAGAAAGACTTCATCAAGAAACACGATATCTGCTTCAGGTAACATTCCTGTGATATCGGTTTCAACTTTACCTTCTTTGAGTTTTTTGAGATCAACCGCCCCAAATAGCTCAGAAGGTTCGGTAAAGCGCCCTAAAAGATATTCGAAATATCGCCCACCCAATGTTTGAGAAACTCTACGTACAACAGCACTTTTGGCCGTCCCTGGAGGGCCAATAACTAGCAAATGCTCCTGAGCAACGGCAGCTAAAACAACTAACTCAGCAAGTTGTTCACGGCCAATCATACCTTGTGTTGAGCATTGTATAGCTTTACGAATGCTATCGATAATTCCATTTATATGTGATGTCATATTTTTATGTATCAATTAAAAGTCTAACGATGGGTGGGATTTATTATGAGTTCTTTTATTTTGTGGCTCAACCCTTTTAATTAAATTCAAATTAAAAGGGATTTTATAATTTAATTTATTGTTATGTTTAAGTATTTTAGGTTTTCTAATAACTACATTTTGTTTTTGTTATAAAATTTTTCACCACACATTAATTTGGTAAAATCAGCACTTACAGTAGCTACAGAGACAGGTTTATCTTTAGCAATATAAATAAAAGATTTTCGAATTTTATCTTCTTCACTGACTTCTTTTAATTTACCGTCAATCACTCTATCCGAATCATAATTTACGCAATAGCCGAGTGTTGTTGAGGTCTTTTTATCCTTTACTGTCACGATGTCATTATATTTAAAACGATAACCTTGATTCTCTTTAGCAAGTTCTTCCTTAGCGTCTTCCCCTATAGCAAAAGGATTTGAAAGACGTGCAATTGCAGCTACATACTCTGTATCCATTTTGTTGCTTACAAATTGCTTATCTGAGGCATTCGCTGCGCTATAAACAACACCTTGTTGAGTTGTTTTTACGCTATACGCTTCCCACTCTTGGGATTCTTTTATAAAAGGTGCAGTATTCGATAAAATTGTGGTGAATTTATCCCATGCTCCAGTTGTTGAGTTGCAACCTGAAAGCAAAAGTGTAGAACTGCCCAACAGTAGCAACGCCAGCGTCTTTCTTTGCATTTTCACTCCTTAAACTAAAAGATAAATTTAATGATATATCAAATTGTTAACCTATTTGAGGTTATCATCTTCTAGGTTAAATTGTATGCTCAACTTCCTAGGAATATGCTTAATTTGTTTACAAACCATTCACTAAATGATGAAAACAATCCTTGTTAGAGTGAGAAAAATAAGAGTGAGAGAAATAAGCTGATTAACGAACTTTTCTTCTTTCGGTGGCAATATCAAATGCCAAGCTTCTTAAATTAGGTGAATGATTTATTAATGCACGATGTGTTGACGCTTGGCTGATAAAGGCAAAACTTTTCCCCCAAGGGTGTTGATAACGATCACGGACGATAGGAGCGCGCCAATGTTGCAATAATCCTTCTAAAGGCAAGTGATCGTCTCCGACAGTTAATGCCTGAGTAACTAATTGTGGAAATTCACGTTTAATATCTTTGGCTTGTAAATACCAGCGCTCTCTCCCATAAATAGCTGCTTTTAACGTGATATTGTTATCACTCAAATACCACACTTGTGGCACGGATTGTTCATCAGCATTAATTCCTGAAACCGCATCAGTAAAGCGTTTAGCACATTGTAGATTTTGTGCCAAAGCCTCTCTTACCCGTTGATTCTGTGCTGAACTGATTGATGTTTTATAAGGGCCTAATCGGTAGCGTTCCCAACATGTCTCATCATAGATATCAAAATCACTTAATGCTCTACCGTAGCTATCCATAACCACAGGATTAGGCGGTAAAAGTTGGTATACAAAAGGACAACCGCAGACATCATCGGATGAAAAGCCATGAAGATAACCACTTCCGGCATAATAGCCAGTCTCCATCATTGATAACGCTTGGAATGTACCGTGCCAAGGTGGGCCAAAGGCATACCATTTCGCCACTAACGCTCTATTTTCTGGTGTGGTATGACGTAACCAATAGCGTATTGCGAGGTTAGACGCGGATTGTGCAATAAAAATAAAAGGCTGGCTCTCGCCAAAAATCGTTTTTAATCGATTAACTTCTCTATCAATAGTATCCACCAGCAATCGATGATCGGCTCTCCAATCATGAGCAAGGAAAAATAGATCTTGCCCTTCACGATAACCCAATGCGGTTTCAAGTACATCTTTAAGCTCTTGAGTGACAAGTGTGCTAACTAAATAAGGGACAATCGAAAAGGCATGCAATTGCTCGGTGGCTAATACGCGAGGTGAATGTTGAGCGTTGGGATGTTCATATTCATAATCACTTTTTGTAAAGACACTACGATGATCACCCCAAATAAATGCCTGCTTTTGTCTATCAAAAAGCTTAGTGCCTAAAATTCCTGGTAAATAGATAATAGGAAGATTGGGTATTTTATCATCGAGTTGCGCTTTACGAATTTGGGCCGCAATAAGCTGAGCACGGATTAATGACCATCCTCTATTGAGTGGCATATTTTTAGCGTCCTTTTAATGGAATAAGAGTGATCGGCACATTCTCGCTACCAAGATGCGTTTTTTCGGCCTCAGTAACAGGAAAGTGAGCACGATCGTAAACCTCAAATAGTTGGCAAGGTTCATTTTGGTGATGATAAAGGCGGAGCCCCTCTGCTTTAGGGCTACTTTTAGACAACATAAAGCGATGGCAACTGTTGGTGCTGATTGGACCAATAGGCTCACCTTGTTTTGTAATAAATTGATAATAAATAGGCGAATCATTTTTTTGTTCAATATGGCAAGCCTGAACAGGACCACGGAAAGGATGGGTAATACAGATAAAATCATCAGGGATATGTTCTGATAATTTGTCAGTATTAGATCTAGCCCAAGGCAAAATAATGGACGGCTGAAAATGACAATGAGGACATTGCCCATTATCTAAGTGAGATTGTGCAATTAATCCACTTCGCTTAACTAATAAGGCATGGCATTCAGGACAATAAGAGTTTGCGCTGTCTGTATCAAACACATTTCCGACATAAACATAACGCATACCTTCGTTTAAGGCTTGCTGGCGAGCTTGCTCTAAAAAAGGAATTGATGTGCGTTCAACGTGTCGATATTGGTAATCAGGATGGAAACGAACATAGTGCAAAGGAATATCTGCATCAAGATATTTAAGCATCCAATCTGTGACTTTTTTTGCTTCTTCTAGTGAGTCATTACGTCCCGTCACGCATAAGTTAGAGACTTCAAGATGCGGACTATTTGTAGATTTGCGTGCATCATAGACTTGTTTAATACCGTCAAGAACGGGCTGTAAACGCCCTCCTGTATGCTTACGATAAAAACTATCTTGCATTGATTTTAATGAAATACTAAAGATATCCATTACACCTAGTAATTCATCAATGGCTTTTTCGCTGATGTAAAATGCACTTTTGTACAGATTTTTTAAGCCATGTTCACGAGCAAGCTTCGCTGTGTCCATGACAAACTCATGCCAAACAATCGGATCATTATAAGTCCACGACAAAACACGAATATTATGTTTTAACGCATAATTGACCACATCTTCAGGGCTGTAATACGCCACACTGCTGTCTTGTACATAACGAGCTTGGCTGGTGCTCCAGTTTTGGCAAAAATCACAACGTAACATACAGCCAATATTACCTAACGATAAAATACGTTCACCGGGTGCATAATGATAAACCGCTTCGGTTTCTATCGACTCTTGTGTCATGGGTACCGATTTACCGTAGTTTAGCGTCACTAAACTGCCATTCTCATTGCGTCTTAGTTTGCAAGTTCCTGTGCGACCTAAATTAATTTTACAGGCTCGTGGGCAAAGCTCACATTGAATGCGATTATTTGAAATTGGGTGCCATAAGCGCGCTGGGTTCCCTGTTTGTTGCCATTGCTTCATTCTTACCATGAGTTATTCCTTCTGATCATTACAATGATGATTATTTTCACGAAGCGGCAAAGTGGTTTTTTGTCGAATACCTGTTTGCCAGCATTTCAAAACATGACGTAGTGACCAGCAGAAAGGATGGCCTTTTGCCGGTGTATTAATTAAATAATGGCATTCGCCTTGTGGCGTTAAAGAGGAAATCAGTTTAAAACCGGGACCAAATGTATATGGCTTGATTTTAATGGTATCATTATTCCCAATTTGAGATTGCGTTAAGAAATCTGCATTTTGTCGTGTCGCGTGAACAGTTTCACGATTACCACCTTGATAGAAATAACGTCCAGTTAATAGACGATTAAGCCACAATGGCTTTTTGATACTATGTTGGAATTCAACATAAGGGCGTTCCATTTTTTGACTGGCAATTAATGCACTGGCATAGGTTTCACGAATTAATATGGGGAGCTCTTTTTCTTCAAACTGCCAACTTTGTAGATGATGTTGCAAAATATTCAAAATACTCCAGCGACAACTTGGCCAAAAATCCGTATACAGTGCGCGTGATCCTCTTTTTAATACCTTGCCTAATACCTTGTCAGTAAGATGTTGGAACCACACATCAAAAAATCGTGAGGCATTTAATTGTTGAGTATCGCCATCCCACTGAGAAAGGATTTTATCTTCAGGCACATAAGGGAGCAAAAAAGCGAGTGCCTGTTGAGCAAAAACATCTTTTTTATCATCTTGAAGTTGGCAAAATGTCTCAACAGTGTGTTTTTTTGTTTGCTGAATAAGCGCTTCAATACGCAATGCTCTTGTTGGTGGATGCCAGCGATTAGATAGCGCAGGTTTCCCATTAAAAAGAGATTCGCTATATTGATTGGCATAAAGAACATATCCCCGTTCAGGGTTATATTCGGTGGGTAAATCATCAAAAGGAACATAACCTTGCCATTGATGCGATGGTTCCGTTAGGCTCAGTATTAAACTGCCAATTTCACGATGACGCTTAGGAATATACCCCATACTCTGTAAGCCAATATCGCCGTGAATATCTGCATATCCCACCATCATGGGGGAATTTTTTACATGCTTTAAAGCTTCTCTAAATGATGCCCAGTTATGACATTTTGCGAGCTGATAAAAAGTAATATCACCACTTGGATCATCTAATGCGGGCCAGCGTAGAAATAAACCATAGCCCTCCTTTTCTGACATCAATCGACCTTGTGAATACTCATAAGTCACAAAGCTCTGTTGGCGTTTTGAAGATAAACCAATGCTATGTGTTCTTTTTACTAAAGGTTCCCATCCCTGTGTGGTTTCAACCTTTTCATTTTCTAAATCAATACGTCCCAAATATAAATCTTGGTTATCCGCCATAATGCCAACCATCCCCCACGCCGCATAGGCATTACGTCCCACAATAATGCCCGGTGATCCTGGAAAATGTGAACCCATTACGCTTAATCCTTCATCGCTTTTTAACCGACATAACAGATTAAAACTAGGATTAACATGTCCCATATGCGGATCAGCAGCTAACATCGGTTTACCAGATTCGGTAAACAAGCCATTCACTGCAATCACGTTAGATCCCGTATCAGGTGAAGCCAGTCCTAAGTGCTGTAGGCCTTTTAGTCCTTCTTTAAACGCTGCAATCACTTCAGAGTGATATTCCCCCTGCTCGTTTAAAGGTAATGGTGGAATTTGATTGCCTTCAAGGCTAAAGGTAGATAAAAGTTGTTGATGTTGAGATGTTGTTAGTCGATTCGCTAAGCGGGTATTAAATAACTCATATTGCCAAGCTGAGTTAATAAAGTATTTCAATTGCCCTAAGAGATAGCTATCTGTCGTAGTAAATTTCTCAGGTTGATAACGCAATAATAAACATTCAATAGGTCTGATCTTTAAATCATTAATAGCTTGGTTAATACCTGCAATATATGCAGTGATATGTTGAAATTGAGTCGCCTGCCAACTATCTGACAGTGCGTTTTTATCGTTAAGTTCTGCAATTTTGGCTAACTCTACTAATCCTAATCGACGTTGAAAAATGTCTGTTCTAAGGGCGCCATTTCCCATGACTTCACTTAAGCGACCACTGGCAACTCGGCGTGATAAGTCTAATTGCCACAATCGCAAATAAGCTGCACCATAACCTTGACCATAGAAAACCGCATTATCTGTATCACCCTTGATATTTAATAGTTGCTCAGTTTCAAGTGAGAGTGAAACCGTTCCCCATGGGCTGGTTAGTGTCCTTGGCTTCATTTTTGCTCCTTATTTATCAACGTCTGTTGATGAGCAATGCTGCAGATATAATCCTTAAATTCAGTTAATGGCTCTCCAGCTGTCCATCCTAATAGTTGTTCTGCCTTATAAGATGAATAGGTATAAGTGCTACCATCCATAATACGTAGTGCTTCACAAGAAAGTGGCATGGTTAGACCTAGCATAGAGAGTCTATCCATCAACCATGCTAATGGCCGCAAACTACGGCGATCTTTTATCGGTAATGAGGGTATTTTTTGTATTTCACTTAATAGTGTGAAAATTTCAGGCATAGAAAAAACATCACCTGTAAAAAGAACAGTTTCTTGTGGTTTATCTAAGGCCAGTAATCGTAATAATCCGTCACAAAGTCGTTCAACATGACAGAGTTGAAATGTGCTGTTTGTACTGATTTGAAAAGGAATTTTTTTATTAAAAAAAGCAGATAACGTTTGGGCTAAAACGCTGTTATCACCTTGTCCAAAAACACCCCCACAAATCGCAATTTTTATCGGCATACCTTGTTGCTGGTGGTGTTCAACGAATACGTGAGCAATTTGCTTGGTTTCTTCATAATAACTGCGAAAATAACCATTGTGACGATGAGTTTCATCAAGCAATAGCCCCTTTGTTTCTCCTAATGCTGCTGTTGTGCTGGTATATAAAATCTGAGAGATTTGTGCTTTTTGGGCTTCATCTAGCAAATTTAATGTGCCAGTGACATTGGTTTGATACATTTTTTGATGTTCTGAACGTGTCGGCGCAATGCCGACTCGATAATCAGCGGCTAAATGAATAATGATATCTTGCCCAATCAGCGCTTCTCGGTAGGTATTCGGTTGCAATAAATCGCCTTTCACCACCTTAATACCGTTGGGTAATGCTGGACGATAAGGATGGTTTTTACGGGGTTCGCGACATAATATCGTTAATTCATCACCAAGTTCTGCAAGTTTGGCTAATAAGTAAGAGCCAATAAATCCACTAGCACCTGTGATAAATATTTTCCGTTTATTCAATGTTGTTATCCTTCTTTATTCACAAAGAACACCAGTGCAGCCAATATAAAAAAGCCGTCATGCGTTGCTGTCATTGGGCGAGAATGCATCGTGCCAATTGGGCAATAACGAGTGAAACAGTAATTTTGCAGTGAAAGTGAAGAGAGATCGCCGTGATAAGCAAGCGTTTGTAAGCGTGCAAACCACTCTTTTTGGGCTAATTGCAAATGATGATCCACAGAGCCAACAATCAATTGAAAGCCAAAGTTAAGCCAATATTGAGGCCTAAATTGAGTGTGATAAGTGACTGCCCAGCCTGATTTTGCATCATAGTGTGTTGGTTTTTCATTATTGAGCCGCTCACGAGACAGTGAATACTCATGCGCTTGTGCCATTTGTTGAAGTTTTAGATCATCAGGCAATGGCGATAATGAGGGCAATGCGATAGAAAGTTGCTGATAGAGTTGTTCTGCACAGGTTTTATTTTCTAATAAAATAAAACGAGGTGAACTACAAACCTGCTGTCTAAACAAGCAAACATCATTTAACACCAAAGAAATATCAGGTAATGAATCACCCAAAATAGCCATCCCACTTATTTTGGGGCCTAACTCAATTAATTTAATATGTGCTGGTGTTATTTGGCGATAATGCTGAATAAGCGCATCACCACCCGCTAATAAAATGGCCTCGATACCTTCAAGAACAAGCTCATCGTTTTGATTTTCACTCGACCAATTTAGAATTTCACACTGATTTTCATTTAAGCCTAAATATGTCCGTAATGGATAAAGCCATTGTGTTGATAATCGTGCTTTTATTCTGATGGGACTACCAATTAAATAGCCTGCAAGTAAGGCTTCTAATGTACCAAGGGGATCTTTTTCAGAGACTACAATTAATAATTTATTGGGCGCTCGCCAGTTTTTATTTCCTAATTCGTTAGCCACTTTTTGTGCTAATACATCGCTATAAGCCCATTGTTTCAGACGTTCAAGGCAGAATTTTTGCGTCAAAACATCATCAGAAAATAACCAGTTTTCATTAAGGCAGTGTATTAAACACAGTTTAATGTTTGCTAAACGAACAAGTATAGCTTCTATCATTTTATCTGTGCAGCGCAAGTGCCCTCTGGTGAAGTAGCTCTTCCAATATAATGAATATAGGGTAAAGAATGACCACAAGCGCATTGTGTTCCCCATATTCCTAAATCTTGAGTTAACAGGCGTTGAGAAGGCAGAGAATCAAAAAAAGGATTCTCAAGTTGAATAAATCCTGTTTTACCTTCTGGTGCCCGATCACCCGTTTCATCAATAATGGCAAAGCGAGAATAAGCTGGAATGTGGAAATGTCCTTCACTACAACTAATGTAGTGTAGAGGATGCTCTGTCATGCCATAAATATCACGAATATCAACATTAGGAGCATGTAAGGTTTCTTTTAATCTTTGGATAATATCAGGTCGTTCAAGTTGTTTTGTCATCCCTTTCCATCCTCCGCCCGTTAAGCCTTTAATCGGCGATAACAGCGTGAAGGGTTCTGGTCGGCTTAAACATAAGTGCTCAAAGAAAAGTGTTAACCCAAGAATATAAATAGGAGCCGGATCACTCGCCCAACGCTGTAATGTTGACCATGCTAGTTTTGTATCAAATTGGCCTTGTTCTGATACCGTAAAAACAAGCTCTTTAATCGGTGCGCATTGGGTAAATTTTAAGAAAGCAGTGGCAAAACCAGCATGATCGCCAGATTGAGGATCGGGTGATAACATCAGAAAATGGGCTGGGTTTGTGGATATTAAGCTATTGTGATAGAAAATCTGTGTCATTGCCGTTTCAATGCGCTTTAGGCTGACATCATCAAAGAAAACTTGCGTTTTTCCTTGTTGTCCCGTTCCTGAGCTATTTAGCCAAATGCCATTGCGATGTGTTGGTGTCGCTAAATCCATGGTTTTAAATAAATTAACGGGGATAACGGGTTGAGGCATTTTTTGCCATAGCGATTGATAATTAGCATTATATTGACGATGCCAGATATCTGCTTCATCCATAGATGCAGTAAAAAGAGCATCATCAAAACTATCAACAGCATAAGGTTGAGTAAGGTTAACTAAGCTATCAATTTTATGACACCGTTTTTCTGACATGATGTATCCTTACATTGATAATGGTTATATCAACATAGTCAGCAATTATTTTTACTTATTGAATGTAATTATTCTTAAAACAGGAAGGATGTGATTAGATTTCACCGTTCTTATGTTTTATATCACATTGTTTTATCTAGATTGAATAATCACAATCTGATAAATAAGTAGTTTTGCTTAAAAGCAAAGAGAACACTTTAAAAATAAAGTGTTCTCTTTGGTGATTATTATGTGTGGATCGCTATTTTTTGTGAACGTAGCAAAGCTTATCCATTAGCTTTTTACGAATATCATCTGAAATAAAACTGGCATTAAGAGCATCGATATTACATTGCTGAAAGTCTTTTTCGCGCCAACCAAAAATATCATGTAATAATTGATATTCTTTATTTAATGAAGTATTGGCAACCGTTCGTGCGTCGGTATTAATATTTAATTTAACGCCCTGCTTTTTTAGCTGATTAACGGGATGTTGGCCTATTTGCTCATAGATATTGCAGATAATATTACAGCTTGGACAAACCTCTAATAATATATTTTGAGATTTAAGCCTATTAATAACTTCGCTATCCTCAATACTTCTTACACCATGACCAATTCGAGTAACATGCAGTTTATCCAATGTTTCTGTGACACTTTCAGCACCTTTTGCTTCTCCTGCATGAGCAATTAAATTACCCCCTGCTTTTTTAACATAATCAAAAGCAGTGATATGATTATCTAAAGGAAAACGGGCCTCATCAGCAGCTAAATCAAGTATTACAAATTGAACGCTATGAAATAAACGGTGAGCATGTGGTCTTTTCTTTTGAACAAGCTTTCTGTGTTATTGGTGATTTAGAACTGTTTTCAGCTAAAGATGAAATGATCTTTAGCACCGTACAAGCCTTAGTTCCTTCCTATTTATTAGCGTTACCTCTTTCCATAATCAGACAAAAAGCATTACAAGATGCTAATTTTCTCACCTTTATTTGTCAGCAATTAAGCCAAAAACTTTATCAATCTTCATTAAGACACTCTCAGTCACCCTATTCTTCAGAATTTAAACTACGCCGATATTTATTTTTTAAAACACAACAAGAAGGAGTCTCTTTTCAATTAGAAAAAAGAGACTCATTAGCGGCAATGCTTGGGATCTCAACCAGACAATTAAACCGCGCTTTAGCTCATTTAGTCAGTATTAAGGCGATTAAATTAAAGAGCAAATCGATAACGGTGTTGGATTGTGAATGGCTAGCAAAAATAGAAATATAAATTACTATTTATGTTTCTATTTTATTCTTAATCTGAAATTAGTTGTTTTTTCCGACTCTGACAAATGGACTACTATAACTACGGTTATAATTGATTATTTTTCCAACATAGCGATCGCGAATATCCTGAGGTGCTTTTCGACCTATAAATTCCCAACGTTCACTAGGTAGCTTTATTGTACGAGTAAAGTATTCTTGTGTTCCAGCTTTTACCCATCCGTGAATTTCGTATACTTCCTTAACAATATTATTATATGTAGCATAAGCATACTTTACAGATTCATCATTTCTTGGTGGATTATGCCACACACCTCTGGTTGCCTCGAATAATTGAAGATCAGTCATACCAAATTTATAAAGTTTATTTAAAATAAAAACTAAACCACTGTGTTCAGGTGAAACATCAACATCTTCACGTGAATAAATGGATTGTATTTCTTCTATTGTTAACCTACCTTGTCTTTTGTTGGTTTCATTATTGCTACTGCTTTTTCCATTAATTTTATTAGTCAAAAGGTCAATACCAATTAAATCTAAGCAAGTTCGTTCGACCATATATGCACTATCTGAGTTACTAATCCCATGACATAAGATATCGATACCAAGCATATTGTTTTTTTGTAATTCAATGATTTTTTGTGTTTTTTCATCTAATTCATCGCCATTTTCCTTCATTTTTTCGGCTTCAGCAATGTGGGTAAGACAGCGAGAATTTTTCCCTTTCCCTATGTAAAATGGTATACGGCGAGTTCCATTTACCTCACAAAGAGCATACACATAGTAGTCAATTTCATTCAATGTTTTTTTATACTTATTAAATTCTTTCATTTTTATTTCCAGCGCTATAAAAATATAATTTATATAATATATTTCTATTTTTAATGGATGGATTATGTAGTAAAAATAACTGCTATTACTTTAATCATTTAATTTAATAAACATGAGGTAATAATAATTATATTTTTGGAATAATTGCTCATTTTCTCGCGTAAGAAGTAATTAATCATTAAAATTTATTAAATTAACTTAATGACTTAGCTTAATAAACGTTTTATTGGTAAACAATTTCAAGATCTAATGTAGCATTTGCTGTCCCAGGAAAAACGTCTTTTTCCATTTGTTTGTAATAACCCCTAAAATTTAAAGTTACTTCACCTTCACTTTGGGTAGCGCTAATCACGGTATTACGTTTATTTAATTCTAATGTAGACCAATTACTGCCATTTACACTGTATTGTGTTTCAACACCAACTCCTTTGGCATTATCAGATGAAGGATTTAATGCCAAAACAGTATTGTCGCCAGAAAAGGCAGTTCCTCTAGGATTTAAAATAACGGGCAAACCTTCAGGACACTCTAGGGTTATATTCCAGTCTATTTTTTCGCTTGTTGAATGTATCTGTTCGCCAAATCCGTTGTTACTTAAGGAAATATGCCCAAGGTTAACCTCTTTGATTTTTGATGACTCTAATATGCAGGTACTAGCTTGCACCTTTCCTTTAATATCAAATAAGGTGTCATAACTTATTACTTGTGAAGAAAATAATAACGAAGAGACAAAAAGGATTATGGATTGGATTGGTTTCATCATTATTCCTTAATTACTTTGCACAACAAAGGTAATTGAAGCATTGGCTTTGCCCGGTGTTGCCGTATTTTCTAACTGTTTATAACGAGCTCTTAATTTCAATTTATTAATACCATTGGCAACTTCTTTCGAGCTTAATAACACACTTAACTCATTGGCATTTTTAGCTTCCCAGTGGTTGCGCTCTGGAGAATAGGCTTCAATTTGAATAGCCATTCCTGAGGCAGCATTGGCGATATCGTCAAGCTTAAATAAGTTTTTATCTGATGCAGGTGCTCCTTGTAATGAACCTACCACTTGACTACTTTGCATTTTACAATTAAAGACTAATTCAAATTCAACCCAATCAGTTGTACTGCCCGCAGAGAAATTATTGCCATTTCCTGTTAATAACCAAGTACCTAATTCGACATTTAAATTATTTGTTTCAATGCTACAAGCCGCCGCTTTTATCGAACCCGTATAATTGACTTTAACGCTATCGCTAGCAAAGACAGAGAAAGAAAAGAATACTAATGCGGATAAAATGCACTGAATAACACTCTTTTTTAAAATTGATTTATTTTTCACGATAGTTCCTTCTAAATTAGCGATAAACTAACGTTACAGTGACTTTAGCATTGCCATCAGACGCCTTGACATTGTCAGATAATTTTACGTATTTAAAATCAAAATCTTTATTTATCACTTCTTTCTTATTGGTTGTTTTCGCAAAAGAATATTGATAATTACCCGGTGTTTTTCTATCGCCACCGAGTTTTAAAGCTTCAGAGCTTCCTGATTCAAACATCTGCACACCAAAACCGGGGTTATTGCTCTGATTTTCTAAATAGATAATATCTGAGCCAATATTATTTGGGTTGTTATTATCAGCAATCGTGTAATCAACAATCATATTTTCAGGGCATTCAACCGTCATTGATTGTTGTGCATAACCAAAATTATCACCAATACCCAATTTGCGTATTGCCGCCAGCTCATGAGTCCCTAAATCAACGGTTTCACGTTTGGTTTTTACTTCACAACTGCTCTCTTTCCACGTCACAGCAGGTGAACTTCGTACAATTAAACCCACCCCCATAACCAAAGATGTTGTTCCTCGAGTACATTGAAAGTTTAATGATTCTAAATTTATTCTATTAGATGTACTTTTATTTATTTCGCCAGATACCGTCTTTACAAAGGCAATTTTCATTTCTAAATAAAGCTTTACGGTATTATCTTTCGTCTCACGATAGGTTTCAGCAGAAGTAATGGGATACCACTGTGATGTTCCTTGTTGACGATATCCCATGATATAACCGATGCCATCTATGTTGGTTTTAAAAACAGGATAAGATTGTGAATCTTCGCGTATTGCAGAAATACCTGATAAATTTGTTGTGATCTTCGTTACATAGTTATATTTACCCGGTGTAAACGCCTCGCATAAATTTTCATCAGAGCTTGCGCTGAATGTTTGCCAACCATTACCTAAAAGAGAGCCTGATGGTTGTTTTTGAGCTATATCATCAATAATAAAACTATTAATACCGAGGTAAAAAGTACCATCACTTAATGCCTGAGATGAAAACAAGGTTAAAGAAGTAGCAATAATAAATTGTTTAATATTCATAATGAAGATCCTCTTAATTAACGGCAATTGACAGTTAAGGTTGGCAAATGCTGTTTTAATTGCTCTGCCGTTAAATGATAATCTGCAATACATTGATCTTGCGTGTTTTTGCCCCATGACACGGTAAGTTGTCCTTTCTCTGGCATTCCACTGAGATAGACATCCCCATTCTCATCGGCAATACCTGTACTTACCTCTTGTTCATTGGTTTGTTGTGATAATTGAGCTAAAGCACCAAATGGAACAGGTTTACCGTTGTTAATAACAGTAAATAACACGCGATATCCCACATGAGTTTGATAATCAGCAAGCATAGCGGCTCCCTTCGTTGGGATAAGCGTGACGGTATTATTCTTTAATTCAACGTTGTCAGGTAATGAGCTGATATCTAATGTAATTTCATTCTTAGAATATGCGTTTAAATAAGGTACGATGGCATAGCCTCGCCAATCGGTGGAAACGCCTGTGCGATTTTGAATTTGCACATTTTTGGCATCTGGCGCTCTAACAATGGCGAATGAATCATAAATAGGTTGTGACAGCGTCACGCCATAAGGATGAGCAACCACAGCACCTGTTAATCCATAATTAGCTCGTTGTGAATGTTTGTCATAACCATAGCCTACATTAGCGACACCATAACTTGCGCGATAAGAAGCAGATGCATTACCACTAGCATTATTTTCTTTATTGCCATAAGACTGCTGGACTGAATAATTTAGGTTATTGTTCTCAAGCAAACTGCCACTAATACCGGCCATCATGTCAGCATTACCGTTATTATCTGTTGTTACACTGCTGTTTAATGACGTGTAACTTCCCGCCATGCTATCCAGAGGTATAGAAACAGAGAACGCAAATCGATTATCTGACTTACGCTGATTAGGTGTGCTTGAATAGCTATAATTTAAATTATAAGAAATTCCGCCCATATTATTACTATAACCAGAGCTTATGGAGCGCTCTTTTCCTGAACGATCCCAATAATCTTGCTGATAGGTAGAAAAATAAATACTGCCGTAGTCATTTAAAGACTGGCTCAATGTTATTTGAAAGCGATTCTTTTTATTGTCATGATGTAACTCATCGTTGTAATGGTTATTGGCTTCAGTAAAGCTGTAATAACCTTCTGTTGAATAGCGATAATTAGCCAATGTGACAGAGGTTCCCGTTGTCATCATATTTTTAGAATATTGGAAGCGATAAGACTGCCCACTATTATTATTTTTACCTGCTAAGTTTTGAGTATTCGCATGTGTAATATCTGTTGAAAACGCCCCTAAACTGCCTAAGTTAACACCAACACCAGCAACATAAGATTGATGATCTTTTGAGAGCAATACGCCTGTATAACCTGTAACACCTTTAGGTAAACCATAAATGGCCGTACCTTGCACAAATTCTGGCTCTTTGGCGTTGTCAGCATTAGATTTAAATTTTCCCCCTGTGAGTGAATATTTTAATTGCCCCTCACGTTGCATAATGGCAATTGATGAAAATGGCACAACAAAAGAGCGCTCTGTACCATCCGCTTCTTTAATTAGCACCGTTAAGTCACCGCTAGTTCCTGTTGAATAGAGATCATCAATTTCAAAAGCACCTGGCGCGACATAAGCTTGGTAAATTACATAATTATTTTGTTTGATGGTAATTTCTGCATTACTTTGTGCAATACCACGGATCACGGGAGCAAAACCACGCATTGAGCTTGGTAACATTGCCTCATCACTTTGTAATTGAATGCCTCGAAATTGAAAGCTGTCAAATACGTCACTTGGTGTTGAGGTATCACCCATAATTAATTGTGATTTTAGGCTATTAATCCCTCTCTCTAGGCTCGTTTCGATGCTTTTCCACTCTCTACCTGCTGAACTTTCGCTAAAAGTTGAATAGTTTTTTAAGCGCCAAGGGCCTAAATTTGCACTACTGCGAAAGTTTACATAGTGATTATTAGTGTCTTGACCTCCTGTGCGGCTCCAGTTATTTGAACCGCTATAGTAGTAATTTAAAACGAATGCTGGTAACCCATTTTCCCATTTACTACTTGGAATTGTTCCCGGCACTATTTTTTCCATCGCAATTTGGGGGATAGAAAACATTAATTTTTGCTGATTTAATGCTAATTCTGTTTTTGCATCAGCAATATAATCGCTGATATCAGTAATTTCATGTGTTGGTGCTAATGAAGCCAAATCAGAAATAGAATCAACTTTGATACCCCAATCATTTAAATCTTCTTTTTTTAATACAGGCATTAATTGACCTGTTTTTTCATTACTAATAAATGTAATATTTTTTGCATCAACAACAATATTATTAATAATAATATCGACGTGATAATTTCCAGCTAATTGCCCTCCTGGTTTGGAAAATTGCTCAAGGCTTTCTATATCTGCAATGTTCTGCCCATCAATAATACTTAATGAATTTGGACTAAAATAGTCATTTGCAATGGAATAATTCGCTGTTGCTCCAACAATAATAATAGTAGCAATAGCTTGAGATATTCTTTTAAATTGAAATGTAAGTAATCCATTATGCGAAGAGATAATGTATTTATTACAATTTTTTTCTGTTTTTTTGTGATTTGTAATAAGGCGCATAATGAATAATCATCCAATTATTATTTCAATGTTTGTGTTTTATTATCCGTGATTGAACCGTGATCGTTAACTGCATTCCATGTCACTTGGTTGGCTTGAATACCAGAGATATTCCACGAGGCTTCAGCCATTGGAGGTACCATGCCTGGGTTATCTAATTCTTTATTACCTACAACTAATTGACCAAATGAAACATAATAAGGTGTTGGATTTTTAGCTTTTAATTGGTTGCCTTGTTTTTCAAACGTTAAGGTTTCATAAGCTGTCGCCGCCGCTGATTTCGATAAGTTTGCAGGTCTATAAATAAGCTTAATTTTATTATTAACAGAAATAGTCAAATTATTGACAGCATTAGGATCTGTTGGTGGAATAGATTTTATATTTAACCAATAAACAGATTCTTTATTTGTTGATAAACGAGGATCTGTTAATACAATACGCACTGCATTTGCTGATTCTGCTTCAATTCTAAATAAAGGTGGTGTTACTGAAAATGGCGGTTTAGTTGAGTCATTATTATCAAAATTTTCAATCCATGATTGAACTAGATAAGGTATTTTTTCATTATTTCTAACGGAGATTGATGCCTCTTTTTTGTCACCTTCATAAATAACTCGAGTACCACCTAATACTACACTCGCATTAGCATTAATAGTAACTAGGCTTAAAAGTGATAAGGCAATAATTGATTTTTTCATTTATATTTCCTTTGAGAAAAAAGAGGGAACCTACGTTCCCCTTTGACGTAAATACGGGGTAATTAAATATAGAGTAATAAATTATTGAGTATATTTAATTGTCACAGTAACATCCGCATTAGCATTTCCTGGTGATACTTCTTCTGCCGTGGTTACATAACGCGCATAATATGTTTTTTGACCTTGATTACCTTTTAGTGTAATACCTTCTGCTTCAGTATTTGGCGTGAAATAAGTCTCACTGTTAGGATCACCTAAAAGACCGATACCAACACCTTTTGCGTCACTTACTTTATATAAACTAGGGTTTTCATTATCTTCAGTTCCCTCAAATGTCACTCGTGCGGTTCCTAATGTTGCAGGGCAACCACTTAATCCGATGGTAAATGGCATTGCTTCTGTTTTTTCACCGACAGCATTAAAGGTATTTGTTAACCAAGTACCTAATTGGACAGTGCCTTCATTTTGATTTTGGTTATTAGTTTCAACTGTGCAAGTTGAATCAATAAATTGACCTTTAAAATGAATAACACCAGTTGTGTTACCATTAGCAGGTGCTGCATTTGCAATACCAGAAAATGAAGCTGCAATAATAGATGTGATTAAAAGTGTTTTAGAAAAAGTCATAAGTTTTCTCGTTAAATTAAATAATGTTTATTTATTTAGTCGGCAATATTTCGAGGATTTAAATATTAAATATGTGCCGGTATGTTCAACTCGAAAAAATTATATTTACTTTTTCTTATGAGATCTACATTGCAATACCTTTTCAAAAATTTGCTGTAGTTTGAAATATTAAATTTTTAAATATCATTTTTGTACCTTATTTTTAGTGATTTAATCTGGAATTTGACTTGTGAGTAATATTAAAATCTAACATTAAGCGTCTTGTGAGTGCTTGATATAATGTTCGAAATTGTAACGTAAAATTTCAGAGGACATAGAATTTAACGCTTTCTTAGGATTTATCCTTATATTAGATAAATAATATAAATGTTTGATCGCGCGCAGTATAAAATTTAGACTCTACGTATAAATCGCTAGTTCTAATAAAATAAAAGTTAATAACCTGTATTACAGATTAATTTTATTTAAATAAAGTGATGGTACAAAGAAATGATATTATTCATTGTGGCTAAAGAGTTAATGACTCTGTTGTAATCAAGCTTTAAACACTGTGGTTATAATGGAATGTTAAACTTAAAAATGAGAATGGGGAGTATCATGAGAAAACAATATAAGAAGATGGCCACTTATTTTTCGTTTTTATTTATTGTTTCGGCATTGGGTGCGTACTATTGGCTTAAACTGCCCTATTCTTTTTCTTATCAGCGTCAACTTGCTACTAATTTTATTAGTAATATCAATAATGAAGAATATGAACAGGCATTTAATCTGACACAACGAAACATGTACACAGGGAAAACATTAGAAGAGTTTAAAGCTAAAGCGATAAGAGAAATTCCTGCTTCTGGATATCAATTTGCTTATAGTTTTCCAAAACAGACAAATGGAAATCGACTACGTCGCTGGTTTAATGGCACTGAAGTCGAAATGCAGGATATCAATATCGAATTTAAAGGCCCCACTGATCTTAGGATCACGCTAAGGCATACTGGCGATGACAAATGGGAAGTTTTTTATATTACAAGTCATGCTGGATAATAACGCTTCATCTCTATTTTTATTCAGCCCATTTTATTGCCACTTCCTCGGCTTTCTTGTACTCTGCACCGCTTCTTACCTTGAAATTAATAATACGTATTTGAGAAAATCATGACAGGACATATTTCTAAAGATCCACTACATGGCGTCACTCTTGAAATGCAGGTAAATGCACTGGTGGCTAAATATGGTTGGGCTAAATTAGGTCAACTTATCAAGATTAACTGCTTTAGAAGTGATCCTAGCGTGAAATCAAGTTTGAAATTTTTGCGCAGAACTCCTTGGGCACGCGCTGAAGTGGAAGCGCTCTATCTTGATTCTCTTGAAGCTGATATTGATGATGTGATTGAAGTTATCGACCATCCTGATTGTGATCCTTGGGCGAATAGCCGTCGAAAGTAAAATACCTAGAATCGATAAAATAGTATTGAAAATATTACTCTCACTCATCCCTAAATTCTTTCGGTGTCATACCAAATTCTTTTTTAAAGATAGAGTAAAAGTATTGCAATGACGGATAGCCACACATCACGGAAATTTCTTGGATTGCGAGTGTTGTGGTGGCTAATAAATTTTGAGCGCGTTTGAGTTTCTCTTCATAAATAACAGTATGAATTGTCTTGCCAATTTCCTTTTTAAACCGTTGCTCTAAATTAGAACGCGACATATTAACCGCATCTAAAACTTGCTCTGTTTTTATCCCTTTACAGGCATTGTAATAAATATAATGCATAGCTTGAACTACAGTGGGATCGTTAAATGAGTGAAAATCAGTTGAGCGCCGTTCAACAATTTTAACGGGGGGAACTAATATTCTTTGCTGTTTATCTGTTACATGCCCTTCTAGAGTTTGATGTAATAATTTTGCAGCTAAATATCCCATTTGCCTTGAACCTTGCACAACAGAAGATAATGCAATGCGGGATAAATAACGTGTCATATCTTCATCATCAATACCAATAATACTTATTTCTTCAGGTACATTAATATTTAAATTGTCGCAAACTTGCAGTAAATGCCGTGCCCTTGCATCGGTGACAGCAATAATTCCTGTTTGTGGCGGTAACGTTTGTATCCAATCAGATAAACGATTTTGTGCGTGTTGCCAATTTTCTTGGGTAATATCCATGCCGTTATAAACAATACCTGGATATTTTTCACTGGTGACTAATTGACGAAAAGCGTGCTCTCGTTCATTAGACCAATGGGGATGATCTTTTGCGGGTAAACCATAAAAAGCAAAATGCTTAAGCCCTTTCTGTTTTAAATGCAAAAAGGCTTGCTGAACTAATTCATAATTATCAGTGGCGATATAAGGTACTGGCGGGTAATTTTTTTCTTGGTGATAAGAGCCACCTACACCAATTACCGCTAACGATGATTGGCTTAAATGCTTAGCAATAATTGGATCGTCAAAATCTGCAATAATACCGTCACAAACCCAGTGATTAATATTATCCAGTCGCGTACGAAAATCCTCTTCAATAAAAACATCCCAATGGCACTGTGATGCCTGAAGGTATTCTCCAACCCCCTCAACTACTTGACGGTCGTACACTTTATTAGCATTGAATAACAGCACAATACGAAAGTATGTATCTTTTTTCATTTTTGTTTACCTATTCCCCAAGGCTGGCATTAAACCATAGCTTTAGATTTGTAAGAACTTGCTTTCATCGCTATGTGATTACTATCACACAAGCCAAATTTCGTAATAGCAAAGTAAAAAATAGGAATAACCAATGTTAAGAACAACGAGTATTTTGTTTTTAAACACGATTGCCGAGGAGATTTTTCATGTATCAGAATAACTTTAATAAATTAATTTCTAGGCAAAATACCTATAGCGCAAAATGGTGTAATAGTAACGCCAATGTTATTCCATTATCTGTTGCAGATATGGAAATTGCTGCACCTGATTTTATTACAAACAAACTTGCTGAATTTAATCACAAGGGAATTTATGGTTATACCGATCTTAGCCATGATTGGAATAACGTTGCCGCTAATTGGTTTAAAAGCCAATATCAATGGATAGTTGCCCCTGAGAAGATTGTATTTTGTCCTCGTGTTATACAAGCGGTTTCACTTTATATCCAGAATTTCACACAAATAGGCGATAAAGTCACAACGCTGTCTCCAGCTTATCATCCTATTAGTAATGCTGTTTGTGTAAATAACCGTGAGTTATTAGAAAGCCCATTAATTTATCGTGATGGTTATTATGAAATTGATTTTGACGATCTAGAAAATAAGTTTAAACAGTCGGTCTGTTTTATGTTGCTCTCACCACACAATCCAACAGGTACGGTATGGCAACAAACTGACTTAATAAAAATAGCAAAGCTTGCACAAAAATATCACGTTTTTATTATTTCTGATGATGTGCACGCAGATTTTGTTTTTGATGATGCTCTCTATCACCCTATTTCATCCTTAAACACTTATGTAGAACAGCACTCTTTTATTTGTACATCTCCAGCTAAAACTTTCAATTTAGCAGGACTAGAGATAGCGAATATTGTGATTGCTAACCCTGAATATCGTGAAAAATTTAAACAGTGTTTGATTGCCGCTGGTATTCACAATCCAGGATATTTTTCTGTTCCCGCTTTTTTACAAGCTTATACCTTACAAGGCCAACAATGGCTTAGTGAATTAAAAACGTACCTTGCTGATAACCGACGTTGGGTAAAAGAACAATGTGAACGTCACTTTCCTGATTGGGTTGTCACACAAAGTCATGGCACCTACATGCTATGGATTAATTACCAAAAAATGCAGTTAACCGAAGAACAACTAAAACATTGGTTTGTTTCATTAGCCGAAGTGGAAATGAGTTGGGGGCGCGGTTTTGGTGCGGTTGGGGATGGTTTTTTCCGCATTAATATCGCGACACCTCGTTCAATATTAGAAACCGTTTTCACTCGGCTTATTCGTACCTTACCTCACGCCAGTTTGGAATAAATTACAATGAAAACGCAAACGATAAACAGCCCAAGAACGCCTACGCTTCTTGAATCACTTTTTCCTATTCTCACTATGGTGGTGTTATTAGGAGGAGGCTATGCCGCTTTTGATTTACCACCAGAACCATTAATGGTGCTTTCGACCGTTGTGGCTGCACTGTTAGTAAAACGGTTGGGATATCGCTATGACGAAATCTTAACAGCTATCTCACAAAAGATTGCTAAAACTATGCCAGCATTGCTGATTTTAATCAGTGTGGGCTTGTTAATAGGCACATGGATGATTGGTGGCACCATTCCACTGATGATCTATTATGGCTTGAAAATGATCAGCCCAGAAATGCTATATGTTACAGCATTATTGGTCACGTCATTGGTGTCGGTCTGTACAGGAACATCATGGGGTTCTGCTGGAACCATCGGTGTTGCATTTATGGGCGTTGCAGTGGGCATGGAAGCAAACCTTGCAGCTACAGCGGGTGCCGTAGTTGCTGGGGCTTATTTTGGTGACAAGCTTTCACCATTATCAGGTGATACTAACCTTGCCGCAATGGCAGCAAGGATCGACCTTTATCAACATATTTGGCACTTACTTTATACCACACTGCCTTCGCTGATTTTAACGGCGATTGTGATGACGGTTTATGGCATGAATGGCGATTTAGCGGGTCAAGGTGTGCCAGAAAAAGTGACATTAATTACCAATGGTCTTGAGAATGTTTATAACTTCAATCTTATTCTTCTCATTCCAGTATTAGTGATTTTATATGGTTCAGTAACGAAAAAACCCACTATCCCAGTGATGTTAGCTTCTGCCGCAATTGCGATGCTTAACGCTTATCTTATTCAAGGTTTTGGTTTACATGACATCGTAAAAAGTGCGGTTGATGGTTTCAACGTCTCGATGATCCAAGGTAAAGAAGTTCCTGAATTGTTAGGTAATTTGCTAAATCGTGGTGGCATGAACTCCATGATGAGTACTCTGCTTATCTGTTTCTGCGCCCTCTCTTTTGCTGGTACTTTATCGCTAAGTGGCGCATTAGAAGTGATTGTCCATGCATTGTTAAAAATGGTGCACTCAACAGGTTCAATGATCTTAGCCACAATTGCCTGCGGACTAACCATGATTGGCGTGACCTGTAATGGACAAATCTCAATCCTTATTCCTATTGAAATGTTACGTGGTGCCTATATTGAACGAGGCTTACATCCTAAAAATCTGGCGCGTACTGTAGAAGACTCCGCCACTATCTTTGAACCTATTTTACCGTGGACTGCTGCAGGCGCTTATATGGCGGGTACGTTAGGTGTTGCAACCTTAAGTTACTTACCTTGGGCTGTATTGTGCTGGAGTGGCATCTTCTTTGCCATGCTGTGGGGTTTTACGGGCTTTGGCATTGCCAAATTAACACCAGAAGAGCAGGAAGAAATGACTGCTGAGCTCGGATCACATTCAGAATTACAACTTGATACTAAATAAGGACGGTTCCATGTCTTACTTTGATAAAATTGAACAAATTCAATATGAAGGCACAACAAGCGATAACCCATTAGCATTTCGTTACTATAACCCTGATGAGATTATTTTGGGTAAACGAATGGAAGATCACCTAAGATTTGCAGCTTGTTATTGGCATAACTTCTGCTGGAATGGTTCTGATATGTTCGGTATCGGCACTTTTGATAGACCGTGGCAAACACCTGGTGAAGCTTTAGAGCAAGCTAAGCGTAAAGCAGATGTGGCCTTTGAGTTCTTTCATAAGCTCAATGTTCCTTTCTACTGTTTTCATGATGTCGATGTAATTTCTGAAGGGAATAGCATCAATGAATATATTTCTAACATGGCGGCGATCACCGACGTATTAGCGAAAAAACAAGAAGAAACTAACGTTAAGTTATTATGGGGAACTGCAAATTGCTTCACTAATCCTCGTTATGGTGCAGGTGCAGCAACTAACCCTGATCCTGATGTTTTTGCATGGGCTGCGACACAAGTTTGTGAAGCAATGAAAGCGACAAAAGCGCTGGGTGGCGAAAACTATGTATTATGGGGTGGACGCGAAGGCTATGAAACGCTGTTAAATACTGATTTACGCCAAGAAAGAGAGCAAATTGGCCGCTTTATGCAGATGGTGGTTGAGCACAAACACAAAATTGGTTTCCAAGGCACATTATTGATTGAGCCAAAACCTCAAGAGCCAACAAAACATCAGTATGATTATGACACTGCAACCGTTTATGGCTTCTTAAAGCAGTTTGGTCTTGAAAAAGAAGTGAAAGTAAACATTGAAGCAAACCACGCAACATTAGCAGGACATAGCTTCCACCATGAGATTGCAACTGCGATTGCGTTAGGCATTTTAGGCTCAGTTGATGCTAACCGTGGTGATCCACAATTAGGTTGGGATACAGACCAATTCCCAAATAGTGTAGAAGAAAATGCACTAGTCATGTATGAAATTCTTAAATCAGGTGGCTTTACTACAGGTGGATTAAACTTTGATGCTAAAGTTCGTCGCCAAAGCAATGATAAATATGACCTATTCTACGGGCATATTTCAGGAATGGACACAATGGCAATGGCATTACGCATTGCGGCAAGAATGATCCAAGATGGTGGCCTTGATAAATTTACAGCACAGCGCTATTCAGGTTGGAGTGCTGAATTTGGCCAAAATATCTTACAAGGTAAATTAAGCCTTGAAGATGTGGCGAAATATGCACAAAGCAATACATTAGCACCACAGTTACAAAGTGGACGTCAAGAAATGCTAGAAAGTTTAGTGAATCGCTATATTTTTGGTTAATGGCATAAATGTAATAACACAGCGGGTTTTCCGCTGTGTTTATTAATTAGATACAGGTCATGAGGTAATTTCATGTATTTAGGGCTAGATTTAGGTACTTCAAGCGTTAAAGCGATCATCATGAATGAGCAAGGCGATGTTGTTACCAGCCATTCTGTTTCTTTAGCAATATCACGCCCTCACCCTCAATGGTCAGAACAAGATCCACTGCAATGGTGGCAAGCAACGGAAGAAGCTATTCTCCAGCTTGGGCGCAATTATCCGATGGAACAAATAGAGGCAATTGGATTAAGCGGACAAATGCATGGGGCCGTTTTACTTGATGCTCAACAAGTCGTTTTACGCCCTGCGATCTTATGGAACGATGGTCGTAGTTTTAAACAGTGTCAGACGCTTGAGGCTAAATATCCTCAATTTAAAAAAATCACTGGTAACTTAGTTATGCCCGGCTTTACGGCACCAAAATTACAATGGGTTGCTGAAAACGAGCCTGAAAACTTTCAACGTATTGCGCATGTTTTATTACCGAAAGATTTTTTACGTTGGAAGATGAGTGGTAATTTTGCCAGTGATATGTCGGATGCCGCAGGTACGCTTTGGTTGGATATGCAAAAGCGTGACTGGAGTGATGAACTTTTAGGTGCAACAGGATTAACGCGTCGGCAGATGCCAACATTGTTTGAAGGTAATCAAATCACCGGTTATCTATTAGCTGATGTGGCTAAAAAATGGCAAATGAAGCAAGTACCTATTATTGCGGGTGGCGGTGATAATGCTGCGGGGGCAATCGGTGTTGGCGTTTACCAACCCGGTCAGGCGATGCTCTCTTTAGGTACTTCTGGTGTTTATTTTGTTGTTAGCGAAAAATTTCTCCAAAATAGTGACGATGCAGTACACAGTTTTTGTCACGCATTACCCAATACTTGGCACTTAATGTCAGTGATGTTAAGTGCGGCATCATGTCTTGATTGGGTGTGTCAATTGACAGGAATTGAGAGTGTGAGTGCGATGTTTGAAGAGTTTGAACACGCTACTTTTGCTGATTGCCCTCTACTCTTTTTACCTTATCTTTCAGGTGAACGAACTCCTTATAACAACCCTAATGCCAAAGGTGTTTTTTGGGGATTAACTCATGAACATCAACGTGCTGATTTATGCCTAGCTGTTCTTGAGGGTGTAAGTTTTGCATTACGACAAGGGATTGAAGTTGCTGATAATGCTGGGCAATTAGCGGATAACATTACGTTAATTGGTGGTGGTGCAAGAAGCGAATATTGGCGACAACTTCTGGCAGATATTACAGGAAAAACCCTTGATTATCGCCAAGGTGGTGATGTTGGCCCTGCACTTGGTGCAGCAAGACTGGCACAATTAGCAGTAAACCCTACTCATTCATCACAAGTAATTCTTTCTCAACCTAAGCTTGAAAAACGCCATACACCCAATTTAGAAAAACATAAAACATACGAAAAAAAATATCATGCTTTTAAAAAGCTATATTCATTGATTGATACGATGGAAATATAGCAATATTGCGTCAATATCAGGGTAATACTTAAAACCACTCAATAAAGAGTGGTTTTATTTTTCACTTACAGTTGTAAGATAAGATGCACTATGAGATCTCTCTATATTGAAAACATAATAGATAAGAAGGCAAAATGAAAAAATTAGGTTTAGTTATCATCGGAGTATCATTGCTAACGGGTTGTATGACTAAATCGTGTTTTTTTATTTAACAATAGTAATTGAAAATACGACTTTCAAGGTAATTCCTTGCTAGTAATAGGGCTTACTAGCAAGGAAAAAAATTAACGATACCCACTACGATGGTTTTTGGCTGACCAACTATAAGTTTCATCACTAGGGGCTAATTTCTGTTTTTTCTTGAGGGCTTGTGCTTTTTTGGTGGCTTTTTCAACTTCGAGGGAGATTTCGGTAATAATGGAGTCTTTGGTTCTGTTCATTTCAGCATTAGTTAATTCACGTCCGAACTTCTTTTTCTCTTGAGCTATTCGGGTTCTTACTCGCATTCGTTGGGCATCTGTCATTTCTTGGAGTGTCAGTTTCTTCATTCTTTTACCCTACTTATGTTGAGTGAGGAGAGATTAATATAACACTATTAAGATTCCTCTCCATCATTATATTTAAAATTGGAGAAATCAATTTATTATTACATTAAAAATGCATTACGCCTGAATAAGTGCGTAATGCATAAACAATAACTGTAAATAACAAATTAAACTAATTGCAGAAATGCTGTTTTAAATCCATCGATATCTTGCTGTGTTGTTGCCCAAGAAGTACAAAGACGTAAGCAACTCAAATTAGGATCTTCAAGTAATACACGATGAAAAACAAACTGTTGTGTTAATTTTTCCGCAATCGTGTTTGGCAGAATAACAAAAACTTGGTTAGATTCTGGCGGTGCTAAAAATTCAAAACCTTGTGCAGTAAAGAATTCGGTTAATTGTGATGCCATTTCATTAAGGTGTTTGCCTAATTTAAAATAGAGATCATCTTTAAATAAAGCTTCAAATTGCGCACCTAATAACCAACCTTTTGCTTGTAATCCACCCTTTTGTTTTAAGCTAAAACGAAAATCAGATTTTAATGCAGGATGGCAAATCACTAGCGTTTCAGCTGACATTGCACCGATTTTAGTACCACCAATATAAAACGCATCGGTTAAACTGGCGATATCTTCAATAGTCAGATCACTTTGAGCTGACATTAATCCTGCGGCTAAACGCGCACCATCAAGGTACAACCACAAATTATGCTCGTTACAGAAATCACGGAGTGCTTGTAGTTCTGTTTTACGATAAACCGTACCAATTTCGGTGGCATTCGTAATATAAACAAGCTTAGGTTGAACCCAATGTTCATCGTTATGTTCAGCAAGAATAGGTTTTAATAATGCAGGGGTTAATTTACCATCAGCCGAAAATGTGGTGATAACTTTATGCCCTGTTGCTTCAATAGCGCCGGTTTCATGTGTTGCAATATGTCCTGTACTCACAGAAATAACAGCTTGGTGTGGGCGTAAAAAATGAGAAATCGCGGTTAAATTAGTGATGGTACCACCATTAAAAAAGTGAATATCCGCATCAGGCTGTTGAATACGCTGTTTTATTGAGTGAGCAGCTTGATGACAAAGCGTATCCATGCCATATCCATCATAGCGTTGACCCACTGTATCCGTGATTGCCTTCATGACCGCGGGATGTGCAATTTCATTATAATCATTTTGGAAGCGGTACATGTGTTCTCCTGTCAAATGTTGTATTTTTTTATTGTGTTTTATAAATAAAAACGCTCCACATCTAATCAATACACCGATTAAATGTAAAGCGCTTTAATATCTTGAAAATGTAAGTTATTTAAAGCAGACCTCGCCCCAGCGTGCTAATCCTGCGGTAACCGATCCAAAATCATTCCCTTTCACAATAGGAATATTAGGTAATTGTTGTTCTATTGCTTGGCATAAAATCGGTGAACGCGCTGAGCCACCCGTCATAAAGATAGCATCCGGTTTTATTCCCCCTTGTTGAACAGCGTCATTAACTAATTCAATCATTTTACTTTTAGGGGATTCAATCGACTCCACCATTTGTTCACGTTCAATAGTGCATTCTAATGTTTCACTTAATAAGGCGATATTAGCAATATATTCAGGAGAATCTGATAAGGCAATTTTAGCTTCTTCAGCACGTCGAACAATGCTATAACCCAGTGTTTCATTATATACTTCGATTAGACGAGCTATTTTTTCAGGTTCTTTTGCATCTCGTCTAAGTTGATTTAATGCGGCTAAATTTTGACGAGAATAAAAATCTTTTTGTGCTTCGACATTATTAATCGCAATGGGGTCCCAGAATTGTTTCAGTGGTAATTTAATACCAGAAGAAGTTAATCCTGTCATACCGAATAAAGGCATAAGCTGTTTAAAAGCAAGATAAATATCAAGATCATTACCACCAACACGTTGTCCACTATGGGCTAGTAAGGTGTTTGAACGGTCAGTTTTTCCTTGATAACTCGGCCCCATCTGAATTAATGAACAATCTGTTGTACCTCCGCCAATATCAACGACGAGCACTGTTTGGTCTTTATTTAAGGTTGATTCATATTCAAGCCCAGCCGCTACTGGTTCAAATTCAAACATAATATTCTTAAAGCCAGCTCTTTTAGCTGCGCGGATAAGAATACTTTCTGCTTGTTTATTTGACGTTTCACCACCTAACCCATTAAAATTAATAGGTTTTCCAATAACGGTATCTGTAATTGCTTCTTGTGTGCTTTTTTCTGCTTGATGTTTAATATTCGCCATCATGGCGCACACTAAATCTTCAAAGAAGCTAATTTGTATATCATGTAGGCCAGAAGCCCCTAAAAAGGATTTCGGTGATTTAACGTAATAGACATCGCGCGGATCACGTAGATATAAACTTAGTGCGGATTGTCCGAAAAGAATATCTTCAGGTACTAATTCAATATCTTCTTCTCGATTAAACGCAATCGACTTTCTTAGTAATTGTTCGCCAATTTCACTGGAAGGTTTAATATTTAAATGGCGAAATAAGTGCTCAGAAACAGATTCACGGGTTGGCGCACAAAGGGTCGATGGAATATAGACATCATTGCCTTCTAAAGGCAAAAGAGTCGGTTTTCCTTCTTTCATGATTGCAACAGAACAATTCGATGTTCCGTAATCAAAGCCTATAAACATTCAGCCTCCCCAATAGACTTCATTAAAAAAAGACTGAGCACTCTACATCAAGATTTTTGCAATTACCACCAGATTATAAAGTCAAAAAGAGTGTCAATGAGCCAAGTAATTTAGTGTATGGGGGGCTTATAATATTCTTAACAAAATTAAAATGGTTATAAAATAATTAGAGATTTTTTCAAGAAGGCGCAAAAAACATGAAGATAATTTATTTATGCATTATAGGTATATCTGGTTATGAAGGCCCTGATTTTATTTTAGGGGCTTTTGACAACAGAGAAGCTGCTGAAAAAGCAAAAATGACTTTCATTAAAGATAATCAAAACGAAGAAAATCAAGTTAAAGTTCTCACTGAAAAGGACAGATGGATCGAAGTTGAAGAAGTGAAATTAGACACTTTTAGTTGTAATATCCCTCTTTCGGATTTTTATTATATTGTTTCACGTTTTAGTGAAGGTTTTGGTCAGATCTATCGAGATATTGAAGTTATTTTTGATAACTATGAAAATGCACTCTCTAAATTAGAACAACTTGAAAGAGAGTCTGATGAATCAGATATCTCATTCCCTGAATACTTTGCGATTGAAAAGCTACAAGCAAATCAAATTAATGCTAAAACCATAACGCAGTGGTTAACAGGTGACTTTTTCGGTGATGATAATCGTTTATTGTGATCATTTTCTTTCAATGTTGCGTTGGTAGTCGCTATGAACACCAAACTGCTCTTTTAAGAAATCAACAAATAGCGTTATCTTGCGAGGAAGATTTTTTTTATCAGGATAAACTACATAAATAAAGTGTTCAGGTAAATCGAAGTGCGTCAGTATTGGGATAAGTTTTTTATCTGTATTTGATAAAGCTGTTTGAGTAATAAAATGAGGGAGTAAAGCAATACCTATTCCCTGCAAAACGGCTTGTAATAATGCTTCACTGTTATTGGCACGATAACTACCTTTAGGAATATGGCTATATTTTTTACCTCTTTGATAAAAAATCCACTCTAAGCCAGCTTGATATAATGAATACGATAAGCAATTGTGATTTTTTAGCTCAGAAACTTGTGTGGGTTCACCATATTTCTCAAGATACTCTGAAGAAGCGTAAAGTTGGCTATGACAAGGTGATAATTGACGCGCTATTAATGAGGAATCGGGTAATTCACCAATTCTAATTGCAAGATCGTACCCTTCTGCTACTAAATCCGTTACTTTATCATCAAATAAAAGTTGTACCTCAAGCTCTGGGTACTTCTGCATAAATAAAGGCATTATTTTAGCAAGATGTAACGTACCAAATGACATGGGCGCTGAAATTTTAATGTTGCCTTTGGCTTTATCGCTAAATTGTGAAATGGCCTCTTCTGCCATTACAGCTAACTTATAAGATCCCCGAATATAGCCAATATAGACAATACCCTCTTCAGTTAAGCTGACACTTCTTGTCGTTCTATGAAATAGGCGTATACCTAATTTCTCTTCTACACCTTGGATAGCCTTACTGACTGCTGATTTTGTCATATTCAATGTTTTGGCTGCTTTGGTAATACTCAAATGCTCAGCCACAGCAATCAGAATGGGAAAAACGTTCATATCATTCATATTGTCAACCTAGAGTAAACAGTGTGTTTCCTTGCCAGTATTCTAAAAAAGGAATATTTTAAGCCTACACAAAAATAATTTATACAAATTTAATATTATGAATAACAAGTATATTCTCTCTCTTGTTGCGGTCTTTTCTGGCGTTTTACTTTCATTAATGATTATGAGTAATAGTTATTTAGCTAGTTTTACAACACCATTAACCGCATCCTGGATAACACACGCTATAGGAACTATTTTCTCTTTAATTATATATATTTTATATTTGAGAAAGAATCAACAGAACAAGAAAAATAATAATAAGATAAAAATTCTATGGTATTTGGGAGGGATACCTGGTGCTTTTACGGTGTTATTAGCTGCAATTACAGTAAATAGCTCATTATCGCTTTCAGGTAGTATTATTTTAATGATAACAGGACAAATTCTTTTTAGTGTTATTGTTGATGCAATGGGATGGTTCGGGGTTGAAAAAAGAAAAATTATCCTACGCGATTTATTTATGTGTTTTTTACTTATTTCTGGTAGCACATTATTAATTATAGGTAGATAACTAATGAGTATTTTTATTTTAATTGCATTGTTTAATGGTGTCTGTATTGTAACAAGCCGTACTTTAAATGGTAAGTTAGCACAAAATAGTAATGCTTTTTATAGCTCTTTAATCAATCACTTAATTGGTTTTATATTCTTAACCATCTTTGTTTTATGGATAAAAGATTATCATTCTATTGAACTATCAACGATCCCTTTAATTGCCTTTGCTGGTGGTATTATTGGCGCGTTCTTCGTTGTCATTAATAGTTATGTTTTACCGCTATTGGGTGTCATGTTAACTTCTGTTTTAGCCATCTGCGGACAAATGATCTCAAGTCTGATTATTGATATATGCAGTGGTGTTGAAAGCAATAACCTACTATTGCAAATAATAGGTATTTTATTGATTATTGGTGGTGTATTAATAAAATTCACTAAGCAATTTAAATAAAAAATAAAGGGAAGTTTATCCCTCCCTTTTTATTTTTCCTATTTTTGACTAATAAAGTTATTACTGAAATTGGATATAAAGTAATTTTTATCACAACTCATCGTTATTGTTAGATTGGGTTTTAATCCACCTAAATAGCAGTCAACCGAGTCGGTAAATAAATGGAATAAACATCCTACTGCAATGGCTTTTAATTTCCATGAAGGTAAAAACCATATACCCAAATAAACCAAAGCGGCCCAACCCGTGTGTAATGGATGAAATCCAATACTACAACGATTGGGATCAAAAATAGGTGTTGCTAGCAAATGGTCAATATCAATGGCCATTGTTCCGATCATAAGCAGTGAGGCTATCTTCCAATTCTTACGCCAGAAAAAATAGCCTAATAAAATGGGTGCCAGAAAATGTAAGCTGTAGTGTAAAAGTGTTCTAAAAATTTCAAGTATCACAAGATCCCCAATGTTCTAAAAATATTTATTATTTAATTACCAAATAGTTGTTGTATTCTTTATTTGAACTAACTTTAAAGGAGTTTTTTAATTAAGGAATTTATAATGAAACGCAATACAATATTGGTTGGCTTATTATCCTCATTACTCGCTGTTTCAGTAGCGAGTGAAGCCTGCTCTAGTTTGGCTATACTTGATAAAAATAATAACGTTTACCAAGGTAGAACACTTGAACTGACGGCAGATTTACCTTCATGGGTTACTTTTTATCCTAAAAACACACAATTTACAAAAAAAGCTCCTAATGGTGAAAATAGCCTAAGTTATAACAATAAATATGACATATTAGCCGTTACAACCGATATCTTTTTTGATGGTGATGATCATAACTTATTACAAGGTTTAAATAGTGCGGGTTTATCATTTAGCGCCAATATGATAACAGAAGCTGAATTATCACCGCTTGATAAAAACGATTATGATAAAGCCATTCCCGTTACTTCTATCGGTGAATGGGCATTAGCTAATTTTTCAACAGTTGAAGAAGTACAAAAAGCGGTTGAGTCAGGTTATTTTTGGGCTCCCGTGTTAAAAAACTTTGGCAATCTAAAATCACCTTTTCACTATGCCTTCTATGATAAAAAAGGTGGCAGTATCGTCGTTGAAGCCACAAATGGTAAATTACACGTTTATCAAAATCCAACCCGTGTAATGACAAATGGTCCAGACTTTCCTTGGCATTTAACTAACCTTAATAATTATAGCCAATTAACTAATATTGATAAATCTTCAGGTAAATTGGCTAATATCAATGTCGTACAGCCTGATAGTGGCATTGCAACATCTCAATTACCTTCATCAGATACGTCTGTCGGTCGTTTTATCCGCGCGGTTTATTTTTCAACCTATGCACCAACAGCCGAATCGACACCTGAAGCGATGAATACCCTAGCGCACATTATGAATCGCTTTGATAGAACAAAAAATATCACGGCTGATATCATGGGAGAAAGTCAAAGTACCAGTAATCAACTGCAAACGGAATACACGGTTTGGACAACGTTATCTGATTTAACGAATGGTGTAATGAAAATAAGAGGCTATAACGATATCAACTATACCGAATATTCTCTTTCACAGTTTAAAGATATGAATAAACCTGTTTTTGAACAGATTAACGTGAGTAAATAATCTTTCATCGTTGTGTTAGAGGCTGGCGGCTTATTATTAACGCCGCCTCTACTAAGATAACAATATACAAAAGAAATATTTTTAATATGATGCTGAATTAGGCAATGCCCTACCTATTTCACCTAATGCAAATGCTAAATCAACGGCTGCAATCTGTGATCCTGTATAGGCATCAATCTGAGACATTTGTGCATTTAATAATGCAATTTCTGCGGTATTAATTTCGGTTACTGTTCCCAATCCGTTACGATAAAATTCTACACTGGCGGTATAGGTTAATTGTGTTGTCTCTACTAAATTTTTAGACGCTTTATTTGCCTCAAGTGCCGACTTGAGTGTATTTTCGCTAATTGAAATCTCTTTTATTGCAAGATCTTGGCTTTTGCGTAAATTTTCTTGAGCTAGCCTAATTTCTGACTGTGCATTTGCCATTCTAGATTGACGTATTCCGCCTTCATATAATGGAATACTGACTCCAATCAAGATATTAGAAGATGACGTTCTTTGGCTAATATCAGGAAGTCCCTGAACATCAAAGCTACCTGTTCCTCCTGCAAGTGCACCAGCAAGATATACTTTAGGGAAATAGTCAGATTCGACAGAATTAGCAGCCTTAATTGCGGCTTGCTGTAATTCATATTGCGCTAAAACATCAGGACGTTGTGCAAGTGCTTTTTTTATCACATCATGAGTTAATGGTGAAATATCATCAGGAAGAAAATTATCATCGGCATAATTAATGGTTATTTTTTCAAAAGGTGAAACGCCAATAGCAGACAATAAGATTTGATATTGATCTTTTTCATGACCTTTAGCTAACACGTTTTGTAATTCAATTTGTGCAACTTGTTGTTTTGCTAATGCTACATCCAATACGGTCGCTAATCCCTTCACTTGTTTTTGCTCAACGGCATATAAAATATCTTTACTTCTTTGAAGGGCCATTTGAGTAATATTCACCTTTTTTTGTGCAGCACCATAGCTAAAATAGGCAACCGAGACATCATGAATAATCTTCTGATGCATCAGATTAAAATTAAGATTTATTGCTAATGAAGTATGTTTGGCAGCATCGACTAATGCTCCTCGTTTACCAAAATCAAAAATAAGCCACCTAAATGTAAGTGCTGGAATAAAAGCGCTACTAGATGTTTTTATATCATCAACAATAGGATTTTTAGGTAAATCAATTTTTCCATGTTGATATCCTGCGAGCGCTGTTGCTGTGATAATTGGCAAATATGTACTTTCTACCATACCAATATCAGTGGCTGATTTTTTGGCTAATTCCCATGCAATACGTGTGTCTGGGTTATTTTGTTGCCCTAAATCTATCAGGTCAGCTAAAGCATAGTGAGATTTAACCGTTCGTTCTTGAGGGAGAGATAAGTATTGCTCAGCCGGTGAGGAAAGATATTGAGTATTATCATAAGCGATAGGCTCTTGAGAATATTGCTTAAATGAACTGCTTGTGTCAACACAACCAACAAGTAATAGGCTTAACAGAGATGACAGAATATTTTTCTTGTTATTAATGACTAAATTTATCATTATAGTTTTTCTCTTATTAAATGTTTAAATACAAGCTCTCTTTCATCTGCTGGTAATATTTTCATTTCTTTGTTAAGGATGTCTTTTTTAAATTCATATTTTGAATTTTCATCGATAATTGAATAAGAAAAATTATCTTCAAAAATAAATTTATGAGCGTAATTATGATAGCTAATATAAGAAATTTTATTTAATGACTCTTTAAAAAAAAGCATTAGGTTTTTATTTCTTTCTCTATCTTTTTTTTCAAAAATGAGTAAGTTTATATTGTCTTTTGACTGTGTGATAGCTTCATTTACGGATGAAACTAAATCTAACATATCGTTTTTATTCGTCGAATATCTTAGGTCTATATAATTATCTAAAATAGAGGTGATTTGTTTGTATATTGTATTAACAATACTTGAAGGCCATACTTTTGTGAAAATAATGTACATCACAATATTACCTAACAAAATACCTAAAATACGATCAGAGACCACGTCCATATCAAAACTAGGTTTAAATCCATGTAATGTTGTTAATAAAAATGCTAAACCGACTTGTACGCCGGCATAAGAGATACGTTCATTACCAACCGCAACCCAAGCTGCAGGTAATAAACAGAAAAAGATCAGCACCATTAATTCAAAAACATCAGATAAGTTAGGGATAATATAGAGCAGTGAAATCATGCCAATTAGTGCCCCAATTAGGCATCCGGTGATCCGCAATGTTAATTTATGAACTGTTTCACCGACAGATGTTAATGCCACAACATAACAAGTGATCATTGCAGTATGAATACCCTGCCATTTAAAGTAATCATAAAAAATATAACATAGAATAGCGGCTATAGTGGTTTTTAAAGCGAAGTATTTATGGTTAGGATTTGTAAATGCATCACTAACAAAAAAAGGTGTTTTTTTCTGTACCGGTTTAGTTTCTCTTTTATTAGATAAAATCTTATCAAAAGTATTTAATAAGCGAAGTTTACTTATTGTATATTGTTCTTGTTGTTTATCTTTTATTTTATCTATTTGATGATGTGTAAAACAATCGGCAATTTCTAAACATCTGTTAGAAAGAAGAAAACGTATAGAAGTTGGTGTATTTTTATCAAAAGTTAATGACATAATTAATATTTTATAAGAGTTATCAATAATGTTCTCTAACCATTGAATATCTTCTCTTCCCCGCAAATAAAATATTTTAATAAACATTAAATAACGTTTACATTCTGTTTGTGTACTCAGTAATTCACTAATTTCGAGTTGGCTTTCTTTTCTTCCTAAAAAGAAATCACTTGCAGTAGAAAAGCGTTTGGCGATTCTGTTTAACAGTAATTTTCTTGGGCTAATGCCAACAAAGAAATTAAATAAAATAACCAATAACATTGGAGATACTGCCATCAATAATGCGTAAAGTAATGCTCTTGTTGCAACATCTCCGACAGGGATATCATCAATTAAAGTCATTAAAAAGGCGATAACTAAAGCGACTAAATTACCAATATCACCAAGGCTACTAGCCGATGCTAAGTACATAAAAACGGCTGAAAACAAAGCCATAAAGAAGAATCGTAAAATAATGTTTTGTATCGTGAGATTAAAAAGAACAAAGATAATACACACGACAATAGAACATAAAATAATTACGCCAACAGATAATAATATATTTTGTACAGCATCAGCTTTGATTAAATAGATAATTAAATAGCAACTTATTGCAGATTCGGGAATTTCATAAATCATCGCAATAGCAGCCATTAAGGCACAAAGCAATGCAATGCGCCAAGTAGTTGCTAAACGAAAATCAAAGGGTAACAAGTCTTTTTTGACTTGTTTCACTATTAGAGAGGGTTTAACAATCATCGTCGTTAGCTATTATATTAACAGTTGCAGTAGCGCCAACCCGCATAAGATCTTCTGGTGGATTGGTGATAGTGACTTTAACAGGAAACCGTTGTTGAACTCTAACCCAATTTAATGATTTAGGTACATAAGGTAAGTCTCTTGGAATATTAATAAGATCAGTTGACATGATCCCTCGGCTAATACCTTCTACTTTGCCTTTAATGGGATGTTTATTATCAATCATTGAATAAATAACGACGCAGTTGCCTATTTTTATATTATTTAAATCGGTCTCTTTAAAATAAGCTGAAGCATACCAAGTATCAGTATCAATTAAGGTAAAAACAGACTGTCCAGAAATAATAAATTCACCTGGTGATAGCACTAATCCAGCAACGTAGCCATTGCTTGGCGCTTTTACTTCAGTATTACTTAATTCCCATTCAGCCATTGCCAATGAGGTTTTTAACGATTTCACTAATGCTACTTCTGAATCTGTATTATTAATTAAGGCTTCTGAGGCAACATTTTGTTTTTGTGCCTGTTTTAATGTAACTTCAGCATCATGTTTTAATGTTCTAGCATCATCAACTTGTTGTGCGGTCACAAATCCTTTTGCTAATAATGGCTCTAATCTATTGAGTGATTGAGTCGCTAATAACAAATTGACTTGAGCACGTTTTATTTGTGCTTCTGCAACTTCTGAATTTGATGTTTCTGCAATAATAATACGTTGCTTGTTACTTAATGTTGCTTCAGCAATCATGAGCTGTTCTTTTGCTTGCTGAACTCTTAATGCGTACATAGTGGGATCGATAGTAAACAGTAAATCCCCTTTATTAACCTTGCTATTTTCTTTGACGTAAATAGCACTAATTCGACCTGGCACAGTTGATGATATGTTAATTTTATTGGCATCAATTATTGCATCTTCACTGAGTGGATTTAACGCTGATAATTGAATGTTTTTCCACAATAAGATGAGTGTAATCACAAAAACGCTCACCGTGATTATAAGTGCCAGCTTTTTTTTGATTTTTTTATCCATAATTTTTTAATAAGAAAAATAAAATAAAGAGATGGTTAAAGAAATTGATAACAATATTGCAAAATAAAAGATTAAAGGAAGTGGCAATTTATCATCAATACCCCAATAGATAAGTAACACACGTATGACCAAAGCCCCTAATAAGCCGATAAATGTACATAACATCCAATATGGGAAATAGGCGCCTAACATACTAATAAAAGGAGAATGGCCTCGAGAACAACCTGATAACAGCAATATCATTATGCTCAAGCTAATAATACGATAATATTTTTTTATTATGTCCAAGGTAATACACTCGTCATTTTACGATAAATTTTATGGTCCGTTTTCAACACGATAGTGTTTTTATTTATAGTATTTAATCAATGAATTAATCTAAAACATTCCATCAAATAGATGTTAGATGTTTTTTATCTATCAATCTATAGCCTTATCTTAAATTTTTTATTGGAAGAAGGACTCCATTTTCAAATATGACTGTAATTATGGGCGTTACATGATTTTAAGAGTATAGTAGCTAATCTTTCAGCCCGACTAGATATTACAATTTTTATTATGGAATCAGCGTTTTCTGCTCAAAACATTCGACATATTCTTGCTACTAACACACCTATTATTGATGTGCGTGCACCTATTGAATTTAATCAAGGTTCGATCCCTAATGCGGTTAATTTGCCTTTAATGAATGATGAAGAGCGCGCGGCCGTGGGGACTTGTTATAAACAACAAGGCTCACAAAAAGCCGTCGATTTAGGCCATCAATTGGTTAGTGGTGAAATTCGTGATAAACGCATTGAAGCGTGGCGTGAAGCCTGTGAGCAATTTCCCAATGGTTATATCTGCTGTGCTCGTGGCGGGATGCGTTCTCATATCGTTCAGCAATGGCTTAAAGATACTGGTATAGATTTCCCATTAATTGAAGGGGGATATAAGGCATTAAGACAGGCTGTTATTGAAATGACTAATGAATTCGTTCAGCGCCCTATTATCCTTATTGGTGGATGTACTGGTAATGGAAAAACGACATTAGTGCGTTCATTACCTGAAGGTATTGATCTTGAAGGTATTGCCCATCATCGAGGCTCTTCTTTTGGTCGTACTGTTGAAGATCAATTTCCTCAAGCGACATTTGAAAACCATCTTGGTGTTGAAATGTTGAAAAAATCACAAAAATATACGAGATGGGTGCTTGAGGATGAAGGTCGTGCTATTGGGGCTAATGGATTACCTGAATGTTTGCGAGCAAAAATGGCCGAGGCATCAATCGTTGTTGTTGATGATCCCTTAGAGCGACGTATTGAGCGTTTAAAAGCGGAGTATTTTGATCGTATGACTCATGATTTTTTAGAGGTATATGGCGAAGATAAAGGCTGGCAAGCTTATAGCGATTATTTACATCATGGTTTATTTGCTATCCGCCGTCGATTGGGATCTCAACGCGCTGCGGAATTAACACAATTACTCGATAATGCTTTAGAAATACAAAAAAAAGAAGCTAATACTGAAGCACACTTTACTTGGTTAACTCCTTTACTGAAAGAGTATTACGATCCTATGTATCGTTATCAATTAAGCAAAAAGGCAGATAAAATTATTTACCAAGGAAGTTACGAAGAAGTCATGCAGTGGTTTAAAAACTAATAAATAGCTAAGATTTTCTCTATTAAATACGGACACCATAGAAAAGCCTCATAAATTTATATTCTGGGGCTTTTCTAGTTTACTTGGTCAAGTTTTAGTTCGATATAACCATAACCCTAAGATTATCATTAAACCAAAGAAAAAAGGCACAGCTAAAGATAGCTCTAAGAAAATAAATCGATTAATGTTGATCCCCTGCCCTCTATTTGAGAATTGCAAAGCTAAAGGCAAAGCACATAACCCAGACAGGAAGCCGATCCCAACTAAACGATATAATTTAATACGGTTTTCTTTTTGTGTTAGATGGTCTTGTTTACGCTGATATTGAATGTATTTCCAACACAAATAAAGTAGCCCTATTACCGAGCCTAAATGTTGTAACAATTTATAAATCGCAATCTCTTGGCTGTCTGTCATTCCTTGTAATAATTGTGCTTGTAATACAGAAAAAAATCTGACGGCAGTTCCTGTTTCATGGGTAAATGAATCCCATACAATATGTGTTACTGCGCCAATATACAGGGATAAAACAAATAGACTCAATGTTCGAAGATTGAATTTTAGAGGATCATATAAAGGTATGGGCGATACACATTTTAATGGATTTCTGAATAAGTAATTTAAGATAAAAACGAAGATACAAAAAGGAAATGCAGTATAAAACCAACCTAATAAATCATGTGCCGTTGTTGCTGATTGATATAAACCAAAAGAATAGAGTAAATCAGGTGAAGTGCTTCCTACAATTAATGCAGGTAAATTAAGGTATTTACCTATTCGAGACTGTTTTATAGGGAAAACAATGGAAGGATGTGAAAAAGTCCACGGCATAGAAATATCTCTACAAAATAAAGTGAATAACAAAATAAGCATGAGTATATCAGCAGGTGAGTTAAGCTTTATCTGATATCACTGTGATCTGATGGATTAATAAAAAGCCCTCTTATTAATGCAAATTAATGCAAAAAACGCCATAAATGGTGAGAACATTAATGGCGTTATATAATGGGGTATTGATTATTTACACATTACTTTTTTGTGGATATATCAACAATTCGTTCTTCTCTAGGCATGTTTATCGTAGCTTTTTGCTTAATATATTCAATAACGGCCGTTGCTGCGCTGGTATTAGGAATATCTTTAGTATTTTGACCATGAGTAAAGGCAGTAAAACCATCACCACCTCTCGCTAAGAAAGAATTAGCAATAATGGGATAGTAAGTATTATCTTCCACTTGTTTTCCATTAATAGAAACAGAGATAACACGCTCGTTAACAGGTTTAGAGCTATCATATTTCATTTCAAAACCGCTAGAAGCTTGCAATACACCATTAGTTAAATTTGCAGAGTGATTCATTAAATCCCGTAAGTCTTTACCACTTAATTCCATGTAAGTTAAATCATCTGGGAATGGGAACATGCTAATAATATCCCCGATCGTAATATCACCTTTATGGATCTCGTTACGAATACCACCACTATTAACAAAAGCAATTTGAGCGCGGTTATCTGTGACTAGAAAAGCATCGGTAATTAAATTACCAATTTCAGAAGACTCACCATAAGAGCGTGTTAGTTCATTATTAGCATTACCTATTTTTTGTTGTGCAATTTCATCTAATTTTTTAGTCCATGTCTCTATTTTTTTCTGTGTATCCGGATCAGGCTTGTGTTCATCAGCAAAGATATTAACTAACTCGCCTTTATAGTTATCAATTTTTTTAGTTTTGTCATTTATATCTAACACCAATTTTCCAACGTTAATGCCATAAGCATCCGTAGAAACAATCAGCGTGTCATTTACTTTAATAGGTTCTGGTGTACCTACATGAGCATGTCCAGTAATTAAAATATCCAACCCTTTTACTTGCTGTGCCAATTCAATATCTTTTTGTAGCATACGAGCGACATCTGTTGAGCCAAAACTAGATTGTCTTGCAGGAACACCTTCATGAACGAGTAATACGGTTATATCAACTTTCCCTTTCAATTCATTAAGATATTTATTAAGGTATTCAACTTCGTCTCTTGCTTCTACACCCTCTCGTTTATCTTTATTGACAGTATCATAGAAAGCAAATTTACCGTGTAGTCCTATTACACCAAACTTAATACCCACTTTTTCTAATATAATATACGGTTTATCCCAAACCGCTTTTCCATTATTTTCATAGAAAATATTACCTAAGAGTACAGGGAACGTTGCTTTATTAAGCTGTGTAACCATATTTTCAACACCATGGTCGAATTCATGATTTCCCACAGAAGCTGCATCAAAAGACATTTCGTTCATGATATCAATAATGGCTTCACCTTGTGTTAAGGTGCTTAAATAAGGCCCTGTAAAATAATCGCCAGCATCAAAAAATAAGACGCCTGGATTATTCTTTTTGGCATCTTTAACAATAGTCGCAATATTGGCAAAACCACCGACTAATCTATCTTGGCTAACATAAGGGGCTTTAAAAGGGACAGCATTCGCGTGCAAATCGTTAGTGTGATAAATAGTAATTTCTTGAGCAAAAACTGAAGAATTCCCTAATAACGCACCAATTAAAAGAGGCAATATAAGAATAGGCTTACGCATAATAATATCCTGTAATAATGAGAATGCGGAAATAACGCTGTTGATGTTCGGTATCTAGTTAATAACAGCTGGGTCCTTAAAAGCATGATAACTATCACAGTAAGTTAGCAATATGCCTGACTGAATTATGTTATTATCGTTTCGTGTTGGTTTTTTGTGATAAGAGCTAATGAAAATAACAAATAAAATTAATGTTAATATATGTAAAACAGAGAGTTGTGAACATTTTTCTGACGTGATAGAAGAGGTTTATATCATCCCTTCTTTTAAATTGGGCTTTCCCGCTGTTTATTGTAATGGTTGTGGTGGCAGCAGTGTATTAATCAATAATGAAGATATAAAAACATTATTAAATCCTTATATTGCTTTTTTTAATTTAAATATCAATGAACACTGTCCAAATTGTGATTCATCAGAAAAAATACATTATGGAAAAACTGCAAAAGGAACAGTGCGTTATCAATGCAAAAAGTGTAATTCTGTTTTTTCTCTTAAAAATAATATAGATTTAAAACATCTTTATAATAAGATAATTGATCTCCTTATTTTACAAACACAAACACCTAGTTATATTATCAAGAGTTTAAATATTACCCCAGCTCTGTTTTATCGAAAATTAGAGACTATTGAACAATTGATAGAAATAAAAACACGAAAATATGAACAATCTTTGAATAAAAATAAAACCTATAATTTACAAACAAATATATTTACTTTGAATTGTCGAAATAATACAACAAAAGGCTTTTCAAATGAACTTTTTGGAATTGTAACCTGTTGTTCTAATACTGGTTATGTTTTTCTTTCTAGTGTTAATTGGAGTAAGGCTGTCGTGAGTCCAGACAGTCAATATCATAACAATACTAAAAAAGAGATATTAGATAATACTCAAGGTGTATTACTCGATAATATTATTATGAGATATGAGCAAATAAACAGTAGGAAAAGTTTTGGTCAAATTCAATACACAGAAAAAATTTGCTCTGAACATATTATTGAACCTGTTGTATTATCACATTTTCATTTTCTAAAATTAAAGTTTATTCTACCAATAAATATTCAACATCACTTTATTTATCATGATAGTTTTATTCGTGGTGGATGTATGGTTGCTTATGGCAAAGAAATAAAGCAAAGAACGTCTAACCTTTATTATGTGGTTTCAACGGGAACTCGCTTAACACCAGATTTTACTTATAAAGGAAGTTATACGCTGGGTTGGTGGAATAATAAATGGTATGAGTTTATATCTCAAGATAATCGAGAGTTATTCTATCTATGTAATTTGGGGTTAAATAAAACAGATGACGTTAGTTTTTATACTAAAATTTCCCCTTCTCTTGATTACAGCCATCTATTTATTCAATCATTTAAAGATAAATTTCCTGATGTGTTTTTAAGAAAGCTATCGCCTAGTACAGTAAATATATTATTGTCTATTTATAGCTTTTATTATAATTATTGCCTTACCAATGAGAGTAAAACACCAGCACAAAAAATAGAACTAATAAAAGAGAAGATAACGATAAAGTCACTGTTTAATTAAAACACCTCATTAAAAAATTTAACAAGGCATTTTTTATATCAGCTGATTTATCTATTTTTGATGGCTATTTTTCTTAATAGCAACGTGGCACATATAGCCATAATAAAATTGAAAATCATACTAAAACTAAATGCAATCTTATATTGCTCAATCATATTTGTTGAAAGTGTGTGACTAAGACTAAATTGTAAAATAATTGAAACACAAGTTGCTCCTATAGCTGCGCCAACTTGTTGTAATGTTGCAGTTAATCCTGAAGCGATACCAACAAATTCGGATTTAACTTTTGTTAATACTAAATTAAGCATGGGTGTCATTATCATGCCTTGTGTAAAGCCAACTAAGAATAGGAATGGGATCACAAGAGAGCTATTTTCTGGCGATATTAGATAATAAATACCTCCAATTAAAAAGAGATAGCTTAAAGCATAACAAACAGCTCCCCAATAAATAATCTGCTCACCAAACTTTCTTATCCATTTAGGTGTTAATAATGATGAAAGAACAAAACCTATACTTGATGGAACAAAAATTAATCCAGAATCGAGAACAGAACGTTTAAATCCACTTTGTAATAATATCGACATCATCATAGGGAAAGCCGATGATGTTGCATATACACAAACAACAATTCCGATCCCAATTACATAAGAGCGATTAGTAAATAAAATAAGATCAAAAAGCGGTTGTTTTCCTTGCTGTTTTAATCGATTTTCATAGTAAATAAACAGTGTTAACAATATTAGTCCGAAAAGAAAAAGTAACGTACTATGTAATTTCCACCCCCAGATAGGTAGCATTAATAAAGGAAGTAATGTGAACGTTATACTTAAAGCAGATAAAACAACACCACCAATATCTAATCTTATATAATCTAGAGTCTCACTTTGCGTTAAATAGTGAGAAAGTGCCAATGCAATAATACCAATGATAAGATTAATTAAAAAAATAGTACGCCACTCAAGCCCAAAAATATTTAACGATATTAAAAGCCCTCCTAATGCTTGCCCTGCTATTGCTGCTAATCCTAATGTCATTCCTAATAAACCAAATACTTTTTTAGCTTGTATATCATCAAAATTGAGGCGAATACTTGAGTAAACTTGGGGGAACAATAACGCTGCGGTTAATCCTTGCAGACAACGAGCAATAACAAGACTTACAGCATTAGGAGAAACTGCACACAATACAGAAGTTAAAGTGAAACCAAACATACCAATGCGATAAAGGGTACGACGGCCGTAAATATCACCAAGTCGCCCTCCTGTAATTAATAATAAACCAAAGGCTAATTCGTATCCTACGATAATTAATGTGAGTTCTGTTAGTGTTGCATTGAGCGTTTGTTCAATATTCACGATAGCGACATTGACGACAAATAAATCAAATATTGTGACAAATCCTGCTAATAGCAGAACAAATAAGGCGATGCGTTGTTGGGTATTCATTTTTTTGTCTCAATGATTAAAGAAATGAGACTATAATGAGTTATTTATCCTGATACAATTTAACCATTTATACTATTACTAAAAGCAATAGGCTATGACTGAAAGAAAACGAACTCGTCCTGAATTAGCTGATTTTTTACGAACTAAAAGGCAAAGTATTTTACCTGAAACCGTGGGATTACCTGGTACTGGGCGTCGCCGTACACCAGGATTACGTCGTGAGGAAGTTGCAGCACTCTCTGGCGTTGGATTAACTTGGTATACATGGCTTGAACAAGGAAGAGATATTGGCGTATCTAGCCAATTTTTAGATAGTTTAGCCACCGCTTTACGCTTAAATAGTGCAGAAAGGCAGCACCTTTATTTGTTATCGCATATGAGAGAGCCGACAGAGACAGGAATAACAGAACATCAGGTTCCTGAAACTATTTTGCGGATTTTGGCTGACTTTCCACAAGAATATCTCTGTTATGTTTTAAATCTACATTGGGATGTATTGGCTTATAATAAAAAAGCAGATACTTATTTTCATTTTTCAGATTACAGTGCCGAAAATCGTAATTATCTTTATTTGTTGTTTATGGATACCCGTTACAAAACGCGTATTGATGATTGGGAAAATATTGCGGAGAGATTATTGGCAAGCTTTCGTCGTGACCATGCAAGAACAAAGAATGATCCCAATATTCGTAAATTAATTGCCTCGTTAAATTGCTCATCACCTGAATTTAAGAGAATGTGGGAAAAACATGAGATATATCCCCCTTGTGATGGGGTAAGAACCTTAAACTTTGATAATAAAAAAGAGTATTATGAATACACATCATTAGCGTTTGATTTGGAAAAATATAATCGGATTTTAGTGTATATCCCTAAGAAGGCGTGATTATTCATTGATAATGAGATAAATATATTATTTCCAAAATGGAAATTAGAGATTGCTTTTTTGTCATTAGGTTTCAGTTTCTTTGACGACTAAAATGCCTCTTCATTAGAATAATTGAGGTGGCTGGATGACAAAATATATCCTTTTTAGCTTTTGTTTAGTGTTGATTTACCCTCTTGGGGTGGACTTACATTTAACGGGTTTAACGGCAATTGCAAATGATTTAAACGCATCGGAAGTGACATTACATCAAGCTTTTTCAATTTATTTAATGGGCATGGTTTCATCCATGTTAGTTGCAGGATGGTGTAGTGATAATTTAGGACGTAAACCTGTTGTATTGCTTGGAACAACTATTTTCTTATTGGCTTCATTTGGTGCTGGAGTTTCGGTAACGGAAAATAACTTTTTGATAGTACGCTTCTTCCAAGGTATTGGGGCTGGATTTTGTTATGTTGTTACTTTTGCGATATTGCTTTTTTAGGTCGTGAATATTATTCAGGCTCTAAAGAAGCATTACACCTATTACCTGATGTTATCGATTGCGAAGAGCTTTTTCGTGATACACCGTTAGTTTATGTGCGAAAAGATCATCCTTTATTAAAAGAATCTTGGAATTTAGAGACATTCTTGCGTTATTCTCATATTTCAACAGAATATGATAAACGAGCACATTGGGCTTTAGATGATATTCTGGCTGAACATGGGCGTTTACGTAATATCGCCATAACCTACACGTCATTTGAGCAAGCCTTATTTATGATTTCTCAACCTAATCATGAGCTTATTACTTGTTTGCCTGGGTATTGTGTACATTATATCTCTCGTGCTTTACCTAATTTAGTCACACTACCTAAAACAATCAATGAAATTGAAATTTGTTACAACCCATTAAATCCAGTAGCTAAAACATTCTATAGCTCTTTCGGTTTTAAAGAGACTGGTATGGATAAAGATGGGGATGATATGTTAGCAGTAATAAAAATAACACAATGAAAAATATAAAATTGATCTCTTTAAAATAGAAAAAGGTGCAATTGCACCCTCTTCTATTTTTGTCAACCTGAAATGACGTAATTATAGCCCCATAACTTGTCTATTTTTAGGATAAGAAAGCGTATAATTTAATGGTAAGGATTTTTCTTGTTTTGCCTCTAATGTGATATTCCACTCTATTTCACCTGTATCTTTATCAAGTACGCCATCTTTATAAACGGCATCTGCTACATTGATATTGTTTTCTTGACTAAGTGGTAGTTGATCGTAAATAGTGACTTTTACAGGAGAGTTATAAGTGTTTCTTACTTTAATGGTATAACTCTCTTTTTGTTCAATCGTGGTACCAATAAAGATAGGCTCTTTTCTTATTTTCTCATTGTTAATACGGCTAATTTGAATGTTTTTGTCTATCCCCATCGGAATATTAAGTAACTCTTCAAGTTCATTCGTATTAATATAGCTATTACCCACAAAGCTATTCATATAGTAGATATTCGCACGACCATTAAGTAAGTTTAAATTTTCCCAATCTTTAATTTCAGCTTGTAAATAAACTTCTTCGACTAATTTCGGTGTGGCTAAATAGCGATAATCAGCGGTGACTTCTTTTTGGTTAATCACTAATGTATTAGGCTCGGTGCTATTTTTTAAGGTGTAAGGTAACGCGATAGCATGGCTTAAATTAATTCCATTATTATTCGTCGTAACATATCGAGTCACACCTTTGTTTATTTGTTTTTCTCGAGTTAGGTCTGAAACATTTTCTTCCATAACTGCGACTGGTGCAGGCATCGCCATTCTCATACTGTCTTTTCTAAATTTTGAATTATCATTATAAAGAGATAAATACCAAGGTGATAATGTTGGTGCAGTGATATTAAGTGATGGATTAGTGGATGTTAAAACCAGTTTTACTTTATCCCAATTTAGGCCTGTATTTTGAATAACATCCGCCTTATAGGTGAGTAATATCGGCTTATCCATTCCTTGACTTCGAATATCGTAAGCAGGTGACCATCCAGCATCTGGTGTTATATAAGAAATACGCATCTTACTAGTTAGATTTTTTGACGTGCCTAAAGATAAAACAATTTGTGTTTTCTCTTCAGCAATAATTGGCATATCAATTTCTAATTGTCGGTTTAATTCTTCTAATTGTTCTGTTAATTTAGCAATTTCTTCACGCGCCATTTTTTGTTGATTTAAAATAGAAGTCATTCTTTGACTAATAAAATCAAATTTTTGTGATGATTGCTCTAATGTTTGCGTTTCACCATTACCAAAAAAGGATTGATCTTTCAGTAAAATAATTTGTTCATCACCAACGCTAATGTTGATGTTTAATACTTCAATTTGTTTATTAATCTCTTTTTGTTTATCCATTAATGTCGTAATGGTGGCTGGGTAACTAGGGGCAATAGGAATTTTTTTAACGTTAATGGTGTTAATAATCACATCTTCATTATCAATACTAATTGATAAGCTTCTAGGATCAATATTGTTTGCAACATTAGACAAAACAACGTCACTCTGCCCCGCAGGTAAGTTGAGAGTGACGTTATTTTCAAGTTCAGCACCCCGTAAAAAAATTGTTGCTTGATTGAGTTTTATATCATAATTAAGTGGTTTAGTGGGATCTACGGAATTGATTTCATTAGCAAAAGCACTAGTTGTACTAATAATAGATAATGTAATAAGCGATAACGTTAATTTATTGGGTTTAATCATCATTTTCATTCTATCCATAGTTGATGAGCAGTATTGTAAGAACCGTAAAATAGAGATGCACTGTTGCACAAGTATATTTAGATAGTATTGCATCTCTAATAAATTAGATAACAGAATAAACTTAAAGATCTAATAATTTGAGGATAAAAAACAATAGATAAAACAATATGTTATTGTTTTAAATTAAATGAATCTTTGAATAATAAGGATTATCTTAATGATGGCGAGATATTTAGCTTTTATTTGCTTTATATCGTCTTGTTTAGATAGAAATAAGATAAATATTTCAATAAAACTAAATAAAGGCAGTTTAAAAATAAACTGCCTAGGATAAAGATGTTTGTTATCAATTCTTATTTAACAACTTCACCACTATCAATAACAGTTTTGCGTACTTTATCAGAGAAATCTTGTGCCTCTTTAATAATCGCTTTCTCATCAACGGTTAATAGTTGGCGATCTTCCATTAAGATTTTGCCATCTACAATGGTATGGCGAACATTACTGCCATTTGCGCCATACACTAATGCTGCATAAGGGCTATACATAGGCACCATATTAGGTGATTTTGTATCAACAACGATAATATCAGCAAGCTTACCTGATTCTAATGAGCCCAATTTATCTTCCATATGCAAGACTTTTGCTGAACCCATCGTTGCTAACTCAACAACCGTTAACGGTGGCATTGCCGCACGATCTTTATTCTCTAGCTTATGAATTTTGCCAACAAGATTTAGCTCATTCATCGTCGTTAGTGTATTACTCGACATTGGACCATCAGTCCCTAAACCGACACGGACACCCTTTTCTAGCATTGCAACGACAGGCGCGACACCTTTCGCTGATTTAGTATTCGCACTGATATTATGAGCAACACCAACATCATATTTTTTCAGTAAATCAATATCTTTATCATCAACCATAATTGCGTGAGCTGCGATAACTTTATTATTTAGCGCTCCGATATCTGCCATATATTGAACGGGACTTTTACCACCAGTACGTTTAGCTATTTCTTCTTGTTCACGGTCTGTTTCAGCTAAATGGATCATAACAGGAACATCTAGCTCTATGGATAATTTGGCAATTTTCTGAAGGTTTTCAGTAGTGTTTGTATAAGGAGCATGTGGTGCAAATGCTGGGATAATACGAGGGTGATCTTTATATTCTTTAATAAAGTTTACTGCGTATTGAATACCTTCTTCTGGTGTTTTCGCATCTGCGACAGGGAAATTAATAACAGATTCTCCTAATACAGCGCGATTTCCCATTTTATCAACGGTTTTAGCAACTTCATCCTCGAAATAGTACATATCAACATACGTTGTTACGCCACCTTTTACCATTTCGATATTTGCAAGATCAGCACCTACTCTGACCATTTCACGAGAAACCATTTTGCTTTCAAGCGGGAAAATATAACGGTGAAGTCTATCTGGAACATCATCCGCTAATGAACGAAACACAGTCATCGAACCATGTGTGTGGGTATTAATTAAACCCGGCATCACAATATCACCATCAACATCTAGGACTTTATTCGCTTGGTATTCTTTAGAAAGCTCAGGGCCCCCAACGGCAATAATTTTATTTTCTTTTACGACAACAGTGCCCTGTTCAATAATTTTATTTTGCTGATCCATAGTTAGAACAGTACCGTCAACTATCATCAAATCAGCCTGTTTTGCAGCGTAACTGGAAAAAGAGACCGCCATTACAGCCAAAGCAAGCATAGATTTAGAAAATGACATCATTACCTCTCGTCTTGATGGGAAAAATTCCCTAAGATTATAAATAAATTCATTGGTTTTTGATATCTAATGAAAGTGAAAGAGATCACCGAATAAATAATTAATTGAAGTTATTATCACTTCTTTCATCTCAATTTCTTGCAGTTGGTCTTATCAATCAAGGAGCAGTTTTAATGAGTAAAACGTTGCAACCTGGTGAAAATACATCACTAAGTGAAAATAAAGGACAAGTTAGAGTCTCTCATGCAGTAGGCAATAACCTTGATATTAATCTGACTGCTTTTTTAGTCACTGAGTCAGGCAAAGTCGTTCATGATGATGATATGGTTTTCTTTAACGCTCCTCATCATGCCTCTGGTGCTGCATCATTTATTGCACCCGTTACTCAAGATTCATTGGTTATTCATAGTATTGATTTCGACTTATCTCGTTTACCCACCAATATTACCAAAATTGCTATTACCTTGACGCAAGATGGAAGTGCTGGCGGTTTTGCTGTTGTTAATCAATTAAAAGCGCAAGTATTGATAAATAATGATGTTATTGAATTAGCACCAAGCCAATTTTCGCAAGAAACGGGCATTATTGTTTTAGAGCTATATATTCGAAATGGGCAAAATAAAGTACGTGCTGTTTGGCAAGGGTTCGCGTCTGGACTTGCTGGGCTATGCGATCTTTATGGCATTGAAGTTGAAGAGCCTGCCCCAGTTATTGTGCCTGCATCAACACCACCTGTTAATATACAAAAAAGTGTGGTGAAACTGACGAAACCAGATAGTAGCCACCGTGTTTCTTTACTAAAAGGGAGTGATGCACCTAAGCGCATTTTAGTCAGTGCAACGTGGATAGATAATGGTGATGGTAAGGATAATGATGATTTAGATCTTCGTGTGGGTATTTTGCGTCCTAATGGTCAAATGTCTATAATTCAAGCGCCAGATAAAAGTGGTGCTTTTAATGCAGATCCTTTTGTTTTCCATACGGGTGATGTGGTCAGTGTTAGTCAAGATCAGCCCGGCTGTGAAACCGTTGAAATAAACCCCGCTATTTCTCAATTAATGGGCGGAAAAGTGGCATTAGTTTGTAGTGTTTATTCTGCCATTAGTAATGGTTGTGTTTCTGTTGCATCATTAAAACCAACAATGCGTATGGAATATGGTAATCAAATCGTTGAGTGCTCTTGCGAATACAAAAAAGGCTTTTTCAATAATATGATTTACACCTATGTCATTGGTATTATTGAAATCGATCAAGACAGTATTACATTAAAACCTTCAGGTGTGACATCAAGAGCAGGTAGTGAAGCCACTCCTTGGTTAACACGTATTGGTGATGAACTTAAGTTAACGATGGATGGCCCTCATGTTTTTAAAGGAAAGAAACCAAGTATTCTAGGCAAAAAACGTTATGTTTAATTTCATTATAAAAAAGAAATAACTTAGCGTTTGTCCTAAAAAAGGAAAACGGGCAATGATTAAAATGCCCGTTTTTTTATTTATTTACTTAAAGAGATGATAACCTGTGAAATTAAGCACGTCTTTTTTGCTCTAATAGCCACTTGTCTAATTCATTAGCAAAAAGCTGGCGGTCGCGTTGGTTTAGACTTGCTGGCCCCCCCGTTTGAATACCACTGGCTCTCATCGTATCCATAAAATCACGTATATTTAAGCGTTCACGAATAGTGGCTTCAGTATAACGTTCACCCCGAGGATTTAGAGCAACCGCCCCCTTTTCAATCACTTCAGCCGCTAATGGGATATCTGCGGTGATCACCAAGTCATCTTTATTAGTACGGCGGACAATTTCGTTATCCGCAACATCAAATCCAGCGGAAACTTGTAATGTGCGTAAAAAAGGCGATGCAGGTACGCTTAATCGTTGGTTGGCAACAAAAGTAATGATCATTTTTTCTCTGTCTGCTGCTCGATATAACACTTCTTTGATTACTTTAGGACATGCGTCAGCATCAACCCAAATAGGCATAACAACTCTCTCTTTATTCTGTATTAAATATTGCATGGTTAAGGAGGTTAAAATAACACAATAATCCTAACTAAGTGATTGAAGCTTTGCTCTTGCTCGTTTTTCTGATTGCTGATTAACCCAAATACTCACTAATATCACAATCATACCGATAATTTGTAAGCTAGTTAATTGTTGTCCTAATAACGCCCAACCTAAAATAACAGCACTAAGCGGGCTTAAAAATCCTAATGATGCTACTGAGCTTGGCCCTAATAATGCCAGTCCTCTAAACCAGAAAATATAGGTTAATGCTCCACCAATTAACGTTAAATAGGCTAAGCCTAAAAGATTAATCCCCGTTAATGAAGGTAATGTAGGTTCAAATAATAACGCAAAAGGTAATAATACAGCGCCACCAGCAGTTAATTGCCACGCGGTAAACGTTAAAGGAGTAACTGGCGGTTGCCAACGGCGACTTAATACAGTACCCGCTGCCATTGATAAGGCGCCACCTAATCCTGCCATTATTCCGATAGGATCAAGTGTTGCATTAGGTGTAAGTATTAATATTGCCACACCTAATATCCCACCTAATGCTGCTGAAATAGAAAGCCATGATAAACGTGTTTGTAATAACCAACGAGACAAAAATAAGACAATTAAAGGCTGAACTGCTCCTACAGTTGCAGCAACACCACCAGGTAAACGATAAGCAGAAATAAATAATAACCACCAAAATAGTGAGAAATTTAAAATACCCAAAATGATTACGCGTAACCACCATATCCCTTGAGGCAGTTGTCTCATAATTATTAATAATAAAATACCAGCAGGTAATGCACGTAATGCAGCCAATGTCATTGGTACGTTAGCAGGCAACATTTCGGTTGTCACAATATACGTACTTCCCCAAACAATGGGAGCTGAAGCTGTTAATAAAAGCGTTGTGTATCGATTCATAAAGTGACTCAATTTATTTGTCATTGTGATTTATCTTGAGGTCAAGATAAATTGATAATACCTTGACGTCAAGATAAATAATTGACATGATAAATGCATGGACAGAATAGATAGAATTACCGAACAATGGCAACGTGAACGACCTGATCTTGATATTAGCCCAATGGGGTTAATCGGCCGGTTGGGTAATATCACTTTGCATCTTTCCCGCGAAATGGAGAAAGTTTTTTCCCAATTTGGCTTGAATACATCAAGTTTCGATGTGCTTGCCACATTACGACGAGCAGGAAATCCTTATACTCTTTCTCCTGGTGAAATGTTATCAACATTGATGGTTACATCGGGCACAATGACAAACCGTATTGATCAATTAGAAAAAGCAGGCTGGGTTATTCGTAAAGTTAATCCGCAAGATGGTCGTAGCTTTTTAGTTTCTTTAACACCACAAGGTTTGGAATTAATCAATCAAGTTATTGAAGCTCATGTTAATAATCAAAAACGTTTGGTGGCGGGTTTATCACAACAAGAACAGCAAGCATTAAATGCATTACTCAAAGTTTTCCTTAATTCCCTAGAATAATATTTTTTCCCTATTCTATTTTCTGCAAGATATTTAATAATAAAGGTAAGTATAGAAACTGAGTGTTCTTACTTACCTTCTTTTCTTTGATTGCTTAAAAACCCTTCTTTTTATGCCGTTTTTGTTTATTTAGGCACCAAATGTGCATGAAGTCACATTTTTACTTTGATTTAAATCAAAGATGCATTCTATTTACTATTTTTAGGTTGCTGAATACCAAAAGTTAAATTATAAAGCGAATGATAATCATTATTGATCTCATTAGGATCTGTAACTATGTGCATTCAATTTAAATCTTGCTTCGTCTTATCTGCTCTAACTCTCTCACTTTCTCAATACGCCATTGCTGAAACGGCGTCACCTAAAGAAGAAACGCTAGTTGTTACTACAACACGTAGTGCTTCCTCTTTATGGAATAGCCCTGCGACCATTCAAGTCATTGATAAAGAGTCATTAAGTCAATCAACAGCTTCTTCTATTGCGGATCAATTGCGTGATATTCCTGGTGTTGAAGTGACTGATAATAGCCTCGCGGGCCGTAAACAAATTCGTATTCGTGGCGAATCTTCATCACGTGTACTTTTATTGGTTGATGGACAAGAAGTCACCTATCAACGAGGTGGTCAAAACTTTGGTGCGGGTATTTTAATTGATGAATCTGCACTAGAGCGTATTGAGGTGGTTAAAGGTCCCTATTCTGTACTTTATGGTTCACAAGCTATTGGCGGTGTGGTGAATTTAATTACCCAAAAAGGTGGCGATAAGCCCTTTGGTGGTAATGTTAAAGTTGTTTATGACTCAGCAACGATGGGATGGCGTGAGTCAGCGTTAATTTCAGGCACAATAGGTGATTTTGAATACCGTTTTAATGGGAGTTATGCCGATCATGGTGATCGCGATACGCCAGATGGTCGCTTAACTAATACGCATTTTAGAAATAATGGTCAAGGAGCATGGTTAGGCTATAAAGTTGATAAACATAAATTTGGGCTTTCACTTGATCGCTATGATTTATCTACGCAATCTTATTATGCTGATGAAGGCAAATATCAAGAATTTAGCGTTAAAGTACCTAAGCTTGAGCGTGAAAAAATCGGCTTATTTTATGATTATGATATTGATGCTGATTATTTTAAGAAACTTCATATAGATGCTTATACACAACGAATTGAGCGAAAATTTGAGAACCGCGTTGGTGTTGTTACGCCAACAGGTAGCCCAAAGATTGGTAATTTAACTGTTAAAAACCGAACACAGTCAGAGGATACACAGAATACTTATGGAATGACTATGCAGGCAAACTTTACGTTACCTGCAAATAATGAACTAATTTTAGGCGCACAATATCAACAAGATAAAGTAAAACAAACCTCTGCTGGCCAAACATCTTCAAATAGTACAACGGGTTTCCCACCTGCCGTAAACTATGAAAAACAATCTCTGTTACATAATCGCAGTAAACAAACTAATGCATCTGTTTTTGCCCAAAATGATTGGAAAATAACAGAAGATTGGTCATGGACTGTGGGTGCTAGGCAGTATTGGTTAAAATCAGAATTACAAGATGGTGATGAGACTGTTAACCATGATAAAACAGGCACAAGCTATAAGACATTATCCTCTACATCTGTGAGAGATAACGCTTTTATTATTTCATCCAATCTACGTTATTCCGGATTTAAAGATACTGAATTGCGCCTTGCATTTGCACAAGGTTATGTGTTCCCTACGTTAGTTCAGCAATTTATGAATACAACGGCGGGCGGTGCGGTGACTTATGGCAATCGTGATCTTGAGGCTGAACATTCTAATAACGTGGAATTTGGGGCGCGTTATAAAGGGAATAATTGGTATGTTGATAGCGCCATTTATTATTCTGAAGCAAAAGATTACATCACCTCAGTCGCTTGTGCTGGAGAACGTATTTGTGAAGGAAATAGCAAAACAGGCCGAGCAGATTACTTCTATTATGACAATATCGATCGCGCGAAAACTTATGGTATGGAGGTAATGGCCCAATACCAAGGCTGGTCAATTACACCTTATGTTTCTGCCAATGTGATGCGTCGTCAATTTATTAGCCCAACCCTAAAAACATGGGATACAGGGGAACCTACAGTCACTACACGTATTGGTGCTAAACATCTATTATTACTCAATAATATGAATCTAATGTCAGATTTATATTTAAGATCTGCAACGCAAGCTAAAGATTATAGCAATCCAGAAAATAAACAGCATTACGCTGGCTGGACAACGGTTAATCTTTCACTTAGTAGTGAGTTTGGTCATAACGATCAATATCGTATTAACTTTGATTTAAATAATATTTTAAATAAACGTTATCAAACGGCTCATGAATCTATTCCTGCTGCGGGTATTAATGCGGCAGTTGGCCTGACATGGGCGTTTTAACAATGAAAAAAATATTAATTACTCTCAGTTTATTATTGTTACCTTTTAGCTTAACGGCAAAAGAGAATATAAAAAATGACCGTTGGGTCATTGCGGGTGGTTCTATTGTGGAATTAGTTTATGCCATGGATGCTGGCAATAAGGTTGTTGGTGTTGATGAAACTACCTCTTACCCAGAACAAACTCAGGCATTACCTCATATAGGGTATTGGAAACAATTAAGTGTTGAAGGCATTTTGTCTTTGCGTCCTTCTACTTTTGTAACATGGGATGATGCTGAGCCGAAAATGGCCTTACGTCAGCTTGCACAGCATAACGTTAAGGTGATTTCTTTACCAAGAACGCCAGCAACCTTTGAGTTAATGCTTCAAAACATCCGCACGTTAGCCGTTTCACTGGATAAGCAGGCACAAAGCGATACATTAATTGATTCATTACAATCCCGCTTAGACACTATTAAAGCTAAAAATAACCAAATTAAACAGAAAGTAAAAGTGATGTTCTTTCTTTCACCGGGAGGTGGAATTCCTCAAGTTGCAGGGAAAACCAGTGTCGCAGATGCGATCCTTCAATTAGCAGGCGGTGAGAATATCGCAACACACGAGAATTATCGTATCTATAGCGCAGAGGCCATTATTGCCGCTGATCCAGAGTTAATTGTTATTACAACACAAAGCCAGAAAAACCAAACAGGTACAATAAGAGCGTCTGAAGGATTAGCTTCTGTGCCTGGTGTGTCAATGACTCAAGCATGGAAAAATCAACGCATTATCGAAATTGATCAATCCCTTATTTTAGGAATGGGGCCTCGTATTGTGGATGCCGTAGAATTATTGCATCAACAATTTTACCCCGCTGATCTAGTAAACGGTAATAAGGTCGAATAATAAGTAGGAATGATTTAATAATGAAAGAGTCAGTCGCAACACATATTATGCCCCCTTCTACTGAAATTGATCTTACTGCTCATTTCGCTTTAGAAGGTGATAGCCCTTTTCGAGATAGACATGCCACCATGCCATGGCGAGGTTCTGTACCTATTGCGAAAGAAGAACAGCAATCTACATGGCAAGCCTTATTAGAAAGTAAAACACCAGCCTGCAAACGTTTGTTGTATATTCATATTCCTTTTTGTGCGACTCATTGTACGTTTTGTGGATTTTATCAAAATAACTATCACGAAGAAGCCTGTGCACGCTATACCGATGCATTACTGCGTGAGATATCGGCTGAGTCAGATAGCTTACTTTATCAATCAGCACCAATCCATGCGGTTTATTTTGGTGGTGGAACCCCTTCTGCGTTATCAGCTAAAGATCTTTATCGTGTGATCACGCATTTGCGCCAATCCCTCCCTTTAGCGCCAGATTGTGAAATCACCATTGAAGGTCGCGTTTTAAATTTTGATGATAATCGTATTGATGCTTGTTTAGATGCAGGCGCAAACCGTTTTTCTATTGGTATTCAAACCTTTAACAGTAAAATTCGTAAACGAATGGCAAGAACCTCAACGGGTGAAGAAGCAGCCAAATTTATGAAAGGGCTTTGTTTGCGCGATCGTGCTGCCGTGGTGTGTGATTTGTTATTTGGATTACCTGGGCAAGATGCGACGAACTGGCAAGAAGATCTCACTATTGCTCATGATATTGGTTTAGATGGTGTCGATCTCTATGCATTGAATTTATTGCCTAATACACCATTAGGTAAAGCGGTTGAAAATCAACGAATTACTGTACCTTCACCAATACAAAGACGTGATCTTTATCTTCAAGGTTGTGACTTTATGGAAAATGTGGGCTGGCGTCAGATCAGTAATAGCCATTGGGCAAGAACAACCCGTGAGCGCAATCTTTACAACCTATTAATCAAGCAAGGGGCAGATTGCCTAGCTTTTGGTTCTGGTGCTGGTGGCTCAGTGAATGGTTATTCATGGATGATTGAACGTTCACTTGATAATTATTATCAAAAAATCACAGATAACCAAAAGCCCTTAATGATGATGAGTCGTACAACCGATAGTGGTTTTCGTTGGCGTCATGAGTTACAAGCTGGCATTGAGTGCGGACGTGTTGATTTAGCCAAGTTAAGCCCACAAGCGACTCTACTCTCCCCTTTATTAAATCAATGGTATCAAGCGGGTCTTGTTGAAGACGATTTTCTTTGTATGAAATTGACCAATGAAGGTCGATTTTGGGCAAGTAACTTGCTGACATCCTTACAGCAATTAATTTTGCAATTAAATACGCCTCGTTAATTTTATTACCCTGAATATTAATTAGAAGATGGAAACAACATCATGAATACTGAATTACAACAATTTTTAATGACTGAGCCTGATGGAACATTGGAAACTATTGCTACACAATTTAATACCACATTGTTGGAGGTTGTGAGACATTTACCATCACGCTCATTAATGAGTGGCGAACAATTCGATACTGTATGGGATAGTGTGATGAAATGGGGTAATGTCACCACGCTTGTGCATACTCAAGATGTCATCTTAGAGTTTAGTGGTGAGTTGCCAAGTGGTTTCCATCGTCATGGCTATTTTAACTTACGAGGTAAAAAAGGAATGACTGGCCATATTAAAGCCGAAAATTGCCAATCCATCGCAATGATCGAACGTAAGTTTATGGGTATGGATACCGCCTCTATTTTATTTTTCAATCAACAAGGCGTTGCTATGTTTAAAATTTTCCTTGGACGAGATGAACATCGTCAATTATTGCCAGAGCAACTATCAGCCTTCCGTCAATTAGCACAACAATTAAATAAGGAATAATTGCACGTGAAAACTTGGGTTATTTTTGGTGCTGGCGGTAAAGGTATTGGCGCACATATTGCAGATATTGGCGTTACACAACAACGCCCTATTGTGGCTTTAGTTCGTTCCGAAGATGCGGCTAATCGTTTAGAAGAAAAAGGGATCAAAACAGTTATTGGTGATGCGATTGATGCTAAAGCGGTTGAAGCTGTTTTAACACTAGCAGGAAAAGAAGCAGACATTATCTCCACAATGGGCGGAGAAAATGATTATCTTGCGCATAGAACCGTGATTGATATTGCAGAAAATATGGGTTTTCAACGGATGCTCATGGTTTCTTCTTTAGGCTGTGGCGATAGTTGGGTTGCTTTATCTGACAGAGCAAAAGCCGCTTTTGGGCAAGCCGTTAGAGAAAAATCATTAGCTGAAGTATGGCTGCAAACTAGCCGTTTTGATTATGCGATAGTAAGACCTGGCGGATTACTGAATGGTGAAGAAACGGGTAAAGCTCAGCTTTATCAATATGAAGAGACTCACGGCTTAGTTAATCGTCGTGATGTCGCACGTTTGGTGACTCAACTTCTTGAAGCCGATCTTCTAGATGATCAAGTTTATGCAGTGGTTGAACCGGGTTTGGTGCCAACTAAATCATAGATATTAATATCAACATAATTAGCTTAAGAGATAACCTATGTGTTATCTCTTTTTTCTTGCTTTTATTGTGGTCAATAACTCACATTATGATGAGTTTTCTGCTCACAATGAAATTTCCTCAATAGTCATTTGTCACTTTACTGTCTTAATGGGGGTAACTTGTGGCATAATGCGGCCCCATTACCTTTTGTCATTCACTAATAATGAGTATTCGTCTTGTTAATCAGCAATAATATCACTATGCAGTTTGGCTCGAAGCCACTGTTTGAAAACATTTCTGTCAAATTCGGTGGCGGAAATCGCTATGGTTTAATCGGTGCTAACGGTAGCGGTAAATCAACCTTTATGAAAATTTTAGGTGGCGATTTAGTGCCAAGTAGCGGTAACGTATTTCTTGATCCTAATGAGCGCCTTGGTAAATTAAAACAAGACCAATTTGCTTATGAAGAATATACAGTGCTTGATACTGTGATTATGGGTCACACTGAACTTTGGGAAGTTAAACAAGAGCGCGAACGCATCTATAACTTACCAGAAATGAGTGAAGAAGATGGCTTACGAGTTGCCGATCTGGAAGTAAAATTCGGTGAAATGGACGGTTATACCGTTGAATCTCGTGCTGGCGAATTATTATTAAATGTAGGCATTCCATTAGAACAACATAATGGCCCTATGAGTGAAGTCGCACCAGGTTGGAAATTACGTGTGTTATTAGCACAAGCCCTATTCGCTGATCCGGATATTTTGTTATTGGATGAACCGACGAATAACTTGGATATTGATACTATTCGTTGGCTTGAACAAACGCTAAATGAACGTAACAGTACCATGATCATTATTTCCCATGACCGTCACTTCTTAAATATGGTCTGTACGCACATGGCTGACCTTGACTACGGTGCATTAGCCGTTCATCCAGGTAACTATGATGAATATATGTTTGCTGCAACCCAAGCGCGTGAACGTTTATTAGCGGATAATGCGAAGAAAAAAGCACAGATTAGTGAATTACAATCTTTTGTAAGTCGTTTCAGTGCTAATGCATCTAAATCACGCCAAGCAACCTCTCGTGCTAAGCAAATTGAAAAAATTCAATTGGCTGAAGTTAAAGCATCAAGTCGCCAAAACCCATTCATCCGCTTTGAACAAGAGAAAAAATTATTCCGTAATGCGCTTGAAGTGGAAAATATCTCTAAAGGCTACGATGATAATGCCCCACTGTTTAAAGACGTCAATATGATGCTTGAAGTGGGCGAAAAAGTTGCCATTCTAGGTAATAACGGTGTGGGTAAATCGACGATGATTAAAACATTAGTCGGTGAATTAACACCAGATACAGGCCGTTTAAAATGGTCTGAAAACTCAAATATCGGTTATTATGCACAAGATCACGCAACTGATTTTGAAGTAGATATGACCGTATTTGATTGGATGAGCTTATGGATGAAACCAGAAGACGACGAACAATCTGTACGTAGCGTATTAGGTCGTTTACTGTTCTCTCAAGATGACTTGAAAAAATCAGTTCAAGTTTTATCTGGTGGTGAAAAAGGCAGAATGTTATTTGGTAAGCTGATGATGCAAAAACCAAACATTCTGATTATGGATGAGCCAACCAACCACTTGGATATGGAATCTATTGAATCACTGAATATGGCATTAGAACTTTATCAAGGTACTCTGATTTTTGTTTCTCATGACCGTGAATTCGTAAGTTCATTAGCAAATCGTATTATTGAAATTACACCTGAAAAAGTGACTAATTTCCAAGGTACTTATGATGAGTTCCTTGCCAAAAAAGGTGTTACGCTTTAATTTTACAGCAGAATTAAAGTAATAAACAAACAAAGGCTTGATAACTATTTATCAGGCCTTTTTATTGTAATCAAAAGATCCCGATAATTTCACCCTTCTATTTTTTATTTCATTTATGACTCATTCTATTTTTACGGCAATACAAATATAAATGATTATCATTTATATTGACTGACAGTCGGTCGTTAGTGTATGTTACCGACCACGAGTCAATCATGGTTTATTTCATTTTTTGGGATCATTATGTTGCTACTACCTCAAACAATACATTGTCCAAATAAGCAATTAAAAAATTATTGGAAATGTGGCTATTCTTTTGTTTTACCGACATTAATTTCACTAAGCGTGATGTCACCTTCTTTCGCATCAGAAAATATTGAAAAAATTATTGTTACTTCGGCGCCAAGTTCGTCGTCTGATGCACAACCTTACGGATATGTTGCAAAACAACAGACAACGGCAACTAAAAGTGATGCCACTTTATTAGAAGCACCACAAATGGTTTCTGTTGTTAATCGTAGCCAGCTAGATAACTTGCCCTCTGAATCTATTAGTCAAGCATTACGTTATAGCTCAGGGGTTGTGAGTGAAAAATTTGGCGCTTTTGGAAGCGGTATTGATTATTCAAAAATGCGCGGATTTGATGCCGATTATTATTTAGATGGCTTAAGAATGCTTGGTAATAGTGGTATTTGGGCACCACAGATTGATAGTTGGAGTTTAGAAAGTATTGAAGCCGTACATGGCCCGGCATCTGCCTTATATGGACAAGGTGGTGCAGGTGGCGTGATTAATATGACATCGCGTCGCCCTTCCGCAGAAACGCAACACCAAGTGCAATTACAAGCGGGTAATAATAAAAATCATGGTATTAAATTTGATACCACATCAGCTCTTAATGAGGATGAAACATGGTTATATCGTGTTTCAGGGTTAGCGCTTGAACAAGAGTCGCAAATTCCCTCTTCTCGTCAAACTCGTTTTCTTATTTCACCGGCTATCACTTGGAAACCGAATGATGCACTGAGTTGGACAATATTGGGACAATATCAAAAAGAGCCTCGCCTAGGTTACTACAATACGCTACCGGCTCAAGCATTAGGTTTATTACCGAATCCTAATGGTAAAGTTGATCCTAATCGAAATTATAATAATCAAAGTCATGATAATTCACATCGTAAACAACAGTCGTTAACTTCATTGTTTGAATATGAATTGTCCCCACAGTGGCAATTTAAGCAAAACACTCGTTTTATGAAGGTTGATACGGAAATAAGCCGTGACTATACCCGTGGTTTTTTACCTGGTGATCGCTTATTAACTGCGGTTTATCAGGAAGCACCAAGTAAATCAGAAACATGGGTAACTGATTCACAATTGATTGGTAAATTAGCAACATGGGATATCAATCATACTGTGATGGCTGGTTTTGATTACCAACATGGCTATATGACAAAAGATTGGTGGGGTTCACAAACGGTTAGTTTTGATCCGTGGGCATCACATCATAAGCCTGATTTTGAGCCTTACCCTGTTTCTCGTACTTCCACAAAACAACAATTTGATCGCTATGGATACTATTTACAAGATCACCTGCGTTGGCAGCAATGGAATTTATTACTCAGTGGCCGTTATGACAGTGCGGACTTAGATACACATAATCAAATATCAGGTACGACACAGCAAAGCCATAACACAGCATGGAGTCATCGTGTTGGTTTAAGTTATCAATTTAATAATGGGTTCTCACCATGGATAAGTACATCTGATAGTTTTGATCCTGTATTGGGCACTGATGCAGATGGAAAAGCTTTTATTCCAATGAAATCAAAACAATATGAAGCAGGCGTTAAATATCAAAATCCTGAGTTAACACAACTGGTTAGTGTTTCTGTATATCAATTAACCCAAGAAAATGTCACAACACATAATCCTAGAAATCCTGATTATTATCAGCAATCAGGTGAAATTCGTTCTCGTGGACTTGAGTTTGAAAGTAAATTAGCGCTAACGCCACAAGTTAATATGATGCTCAATTATGCCTATCTTCATAATATTGTGACATCGACTAGCGATCCAACCACCTTAAATAAACACCCTGTTCAAGTACCTACTCATACGGGATCTGCATGGATAGATTATCGTTTCCATCAGCCTTATTTAGACGGTGCATTATTAGGTGCAGGTGTCCGTTATTTAGGTTCAACTTACGGCGATAATACAAATACATTTAAAGTACCCGCAGTATGGTTAGGGGATGTGAGTTTCCGCTACCAATTATCGGCAATTAATCGTGAATTACAGGGTTTAGAATTAGGATTAACTGTCAGCAATATCACGAATAAATCCTATGTTTCTAGCTGTACTAGTTCGACTTATTGCAGTGTGGGAAGCGACCGTGTTGTGCTTGGTGTCCTCAATTACTATTTTTAGGAAATGAACATGGATAACTATCGACGTTCATTACTAAAAGGTGCCAGTGCATTCTCGTTACTATTAGCAAGCCCCTTTCCTGTCTATGCAAAACCAAAACAGAGAGAAATCGTTGATATTCTGGGAAGAGAAATTGTATTACCACAAGAATTAACACGTATTTATGTGGCAGATAGTGGGTTATTTTTACTTTATGCTTCATTAAATGAAGGCGCTCTTTATGAGCGCCTTATCGGGATGCCTTCTGCATTTCGTACCGCCGACTTAAGTTTATATCATCAATATACGCGAGCATTCCCCCAATTATTGGCATTACCTGAATTTACGGCTATGTCGAGTGGGAATTTCAATAGTGAGAAACTTATCGCGCTAAAACCCGATGTCATTATTGTGGCGGTTGGAACTTATCGTGCAATTAGTGTGAATGGTGTGCTGGATTTATTAACGAAAGCGAATATTCCTGTTGTGGTGTTTGATTTGAGTATCGACCCACTTAATAACACGCCAATCAGCACATCTATTATGGGGAATTTACTGGGTAATATTTCACAAAGCCAAGCCATGAATCAATTTCGTGAAAAACAACTCACTTATATTTCTCAGCAATTAGGAAAAAAACCATTTAAACGCCCTAATGTGTTATTTGAACGAGCTGCGGGCTTTACACCTGAGTGTTGTCTTTCTTATGGTAATGGCAGTATGGGACAAATGCTACAAAATGCAGGTGGGCAAAACTTAGGCTCAGAATATATAAAAGGCACTTATGGGGTTTTGAACCAAGAAACGGTGATTTATGCCAAACCCGATAAAATTTTTTTAACAGGGGCTGATTGGAGTGGCTATAACCCGTCAGGTGATTGGATTAACTTAGGGCCTGGTGCAAATTTAGATTTGGCAAAACAGCAACTTGAAATTTTAATGCAACGGCTTGCCTACAAAACACTCGATGCGGTTAAAAATAAACAAGTATATGCCCTTTGGCACTCATTTTATGACAGCCCTTTTGGTTTTATTGCAATCTTACAAATGGCTAAATGGCTACACCCTGATCGCTTTTCTCACCTCGATGTAGACACTATTTTTTATGATTACCATACTCAATTTTTACCTGTGAAATGGGAAACGGGCTATTGGGTAACATTACTTGATCAAGATAAGGAATAATCATGTTTGATATCTATTCACCCGATCCTTTACGGGCAAAAGTTGAGTCACAGTCAGCTGGAAAAAGAACCATTTTATACTCAGCAAAAGGCCAACCTAACTATATGTACGTTGTTCCTTATTTTCGATTAAATGAGGTATCAGATAATCTTGATGATACTATTCACTCTGCATTTATTGTAAATGAAAAAGTTAAGAATGGATTTTTCTATGCGTGTTACCCCGCTTCATTGCATCAAGGTGAGTTGTTAAGTTTGCCTAACCAAAAACCGGCGACATTATTAGACTTATTGAGTTTTCAGCAATATGCACAACATACAGGGCGGGGATTTCATTTAAGTACCCATGCAGAATGGGCTGCTTTAATGCTGTGGTGTCGCCACCACAATATGATTGAAGATGGCAATACAGATTATGGACGAAGTTTTCTTCATCCAGAGCAATCTGTTAATCGCGTTGATGGTAAAGAAGCTGGTGATACTGACTTTACTACAGGTGATCCCACGACAATAACGGGACCGCAATGGTTGAATTGGTATCATGATAATAGTGAGTTTGGTATTAGTGATTTATGTGGCAACCTTTGGGAATGGCAAAGCGGTATGCAATTAAATGCCGGAGAAATACAGATCATTAAAGATAATGATTCTGTATTTTGTGGTGATCCCTCTGTAACAGAACAATGGCACTCAATAGCATTATCAACGGGGCAATTATTGTCCATCAATCATCCCGATAGCGCAAAATACGATGCCCCTTCAGATCATTGTGACAAAAATGCAGGCACTCCCATTTTATCAACTTCAATAAAACACTATAACGGCACACCAACAGATAATGGTTATCCTGCGGGATTAATGGATGGTGATTTTAATGCAATAACAGCAGAAAATAGTATTGAAATACCTACATTATTTAAAGAATTAGGATTATATCCAGCAATAAACCAACAGGACAATGATCAGGTTTATTTACGAAATTATGGTCAACGCTCTTTAATGCGCGGAGGAGCTTGGTATTCACAACAAGCTGCAGGTATGCGAACTTTGTGTTTAAGCCACAATGCATCACATTGCAGCACTTCTGTCGGTGGTCGCCTTGCTTGGATTGATACAACCAGTTAATTAATCTAAAAAATTATTATTTATAGACATTTTTGCATAAATTAATTTACCTTAGTATCGATTGCATGAATAATAGTGCTAATAGTAATCATTATTATTCGGTGGCTTATTGTGATTAATCTTTATGTATTTAAATTAAAACCGGTGGCATTGCTCTGTTCTGCCACCCTTCCTTTTGTTTTGGCTACACAGGCTTTTGCAGAAGAAGCAGTAAAGACAGAACAAGTAGAAAAGCTTGTCGTTAGTGCTCAAGCATTAAAAGTAAATACTAGTTTGCAAGAAACGCCTAAATCCGTTTCTGTCATTTCTCAAAAAGATCTCGAAATACATGCGCCTCAAAAACTTGATGAAGCTTTACGTTATACGTCAGGTGTCGTTTCTCAACCCTTTGGTGCAGATAATGATACTGACTGGCTTCGTGTGCGCGGTTTTGAAGCTGCAACGTATTTAGATAATAGTCGTCTCTTTCGTGATGGTTATTATACATGGCTACTTGAACCTTATGGTTTTGAACAAATTGAAGTTGTAAAAGGTGCTTCAGCTGTATTATTTGGTGAATCTACACCTGGTGGTGCTGTTAACGTAGTACAAAAGAAACCCAGCTTTAAACCTCAAAATGAAGTATTTCTTGAAGTTGGAAATAATGATCAACGTGGGTTTGGTTTTGATGTTTCAAGTGCCACGGATGATAAACGTGTGCGCTATCGCCTTGTTGGGTTAATGAAAAAATCAGACGGAGAATTATCTCACACAGATAGTGAGCGTATTTATCTGGCACCAAGTGTTGCGATTAACTTGACTGACGATACATCATTGACGTTTATGGCAACTTATTTGCATGATGATGGCACACCGACTAACCCGTTCTTTCCTGCAGCAGGCACTTTGATTTCATCTCCTTTTGGTAAAATTAAGCCTTCAACAAATTTAGGTGAACCAGGTTACGATAAATATAAACGTACTCAAATTTCAGCGGGTTATTTATTAGAAAGTAATATCAATGATGTTTGGCGTTTTTCTCAACGTCTAAATTATGGTTATAACGATCTGTTATTGCGTAGCGTTTATGCCTTCCCTAATTCAGATATTACCGCAACAGAACTGAATCGTGGCATCGTTTTCCGTGATGGTAAAAACCAAAGTATCTCTTTTGATAATAATGTTGTTGGTGAATGGGATACAGATAATTTCGAGCATACATTATTAGCGGGTGCTGAATTGCAATATCACCAAACTAAAGGTGATGAACAAGATAATTACAATTTTGGTACGATTAATCCGTGGAACCCTGTTTACGGTAAATATATTCCTCTTGATCCTGCTAATAATGTCAATCGCACCATCGACAAAACACAATATAGCCTTTATTCACAGTATCAAACCAAATTTGATAGTCGCTGGGTTGCAGTAGCCGGTGTACGTCAAGATTGGGTAAAAACAGAAAATAAAGCACAAACAAAAAATGAGGACAAATCACGTACCGATAGTGAGTTTAGCCTCAATGCAGGATTAATGTATCTAGCCGATAACGGTCTCTCTCCTTATGTGAGCTATTCTGAGTCTTTTGAGGTGATGAGCACTATCGACCCTGCGACGAAAGATCTGTATAAACCGTTAAAAGGCGATCAAATTGAGGCAGGGATAAAGTACACACCTGATTTTATGGATGGTTACTTTAATATTGCCTGGTTTGATATCACACAAAAAAATGCTCTTGTAGCAAACCCAACGACTTTTGTTTCAACACAAACAGGTAAAGTGACATCAAAAGGTGTTGAAGTAACAAGTGAAATGCAATTAACGGAACGTTTTGCATTAAAAGCCAATTATACCTATACCGATATGCAAACTGATGACACAGGTAATAAAGGTAAACAACAAGCAGGTTTAATTCCTAAACATACCGCATCTGCCTGGGGTAGCTACACTATTCCAATTACTGGAACTCAAGATTTAACCTTAGGAACAGGTGTTCGTTATTTAGGTAAATCTAAAGATAATCCTAAGAGTAGTGATTTAACTGTACCAAGTGCAACATTATGGGATATGGCTGCAATCTATAACGTCAATAAACAGTGGCAATTACAGTTAAATATCAACAATATTCTTGATAAAGAATATCTCTCTGGTTGTGATTATTACTGTTATTACGGTCAATCCCGTTCTGTTTTATTGAATGCTAAATATCGCTGGTAAATTTTTCTTATTCCTCCATTTATTGCTCATCGTACAATAAATGGGGGAATATTATTTTATAAATGAGTGACCATGTTTGAACTCTCAAATATTCAAATGGATCGCGGTGGACGTACTATTTTATCAATCCCCTCACTGCGTATTTCAGATTCTGGATTAACTATTGTGCTCGGCCATAATGGTTCAGGTAAATCGACTTTAGTCAGTTTATTATCTGGTCAGCAAGCCCCAGATAGTGGAAATATTACACTGAATAATTGCAATATCTCACACTATAAACCACGTGACCTAGCCAAACAGATAGCCTTTCTTCCTCAAAAACTTCCTGCTTCTGCAGGATTAACAGTAAGAGAATTAGTGCGTTTAGGCCGTTTTCCTTGGCGTGGAACATTAGGCCGTTGGAATAAAAAAGATGATGAAATAATCACAACAGCAATGGTAAAAGCGGGAGTTCTGCCCTTTGCAGACACACTCGCTGATGATTTATCTGGTGGTGAACGTCAACGTGCTTGGGTTGCAATGTTACTGGCTCAACAATCACCCATTTTAATTTTAGATGAACCTACTTCTGCTTTAGATATACATCATCAATATCAACTAATGGAACTCTTAAGTGAGCTAAATCAAACTCAACATGTTGGTATTATTGTTATTTTGCATGATCTCAACCTTGCCTTGCGTTATGCCACTCATATTATCGCGCTTAAAAAAGGGAAAATTGCATTTGAAGGTGAAGCCTCTCTACTTTTTGATGATGAGCGACTTTCAGCACTTTATGAAACACCTATTAAGCTGATTGAACACCCTGATAATCAAGGTTTACAACAACATAAGGTGGCGGTGGTATGCGTGTAATATTACAAAAAATAGTTAGATTTCTGCCTTTTTGTCTGGCTATTTTATTTATCACTCCCATTGTTAATGCTGCGCAAAATAGCAATAAAATCCCCCAACGCATTATTGTTTTAGATTGGGATCTACTGGAACAAATATTGACACTTGATGTTATTCCTGTGGGGGCAACTGAAATTGCTGGGTATAACCAATGGGTAGCTCACCCTGTTGCTCCAAATACTATTGAAGAAGTGGGTATGCGAGCAGAGCCTAATTTAGAAAAAATGGCATCGTTAAAGCCAGATCTTATTTTGGCATCAAGTTCACAACAAGATTTATTGCCTGTATTAAAAACTATTGCCCCTGTCGTATATCTGCCTAACTTCTCTCGTCAAGATAATGCCGCAGAAGTTGCTTTGGCGCATTTTAATACCCTAGCCTCTATTTTAGGAAAAACAGCGCTTGCACAAAAAAAGTTAGCGGAAATGGATAGCACTTTTACACAATTAAAGAGCAAATTACAGCAAGCATTTATTACATTACCTGAAGTGGAAGTGATCCGTTTTTCTACATTAACATCTGTTTTTTTATACACCGAAAATTCAACAACTGAATATGTAGTTAATAAGTTAGGTCTAAAATCTGCCATATCATTACCTCCTCAACCTTGGGGAATTGATCAGCGAAGAATGAATATATTGCAGCATATTAGACAAGGATACGTTCTTTATATGTTGCCATTCCCTGATGAAAGTAAACTGCAAAAATCCGTGTTATGGCAAGCCATGCCATTTGTACAGAATGGGCATTTTCATTCAGTGAAACCAGTATGGAATTATGGTGGAGTAGCATCATTAACGTTAATGGCTGAAGCTATTACAGAAAGTTTATTAGATATGGCACAGAATAATGAACATTAAGCAATTTACTTTCTATTTTTTGGCAATCATCTTATTAAGCATTACTAGCTTACAAATTGATAATTCTCTTTCATTATCTCGTCAATGGTATTTGTTAGGGCATTTAGACACAACCACCCTATTTGCCGATGTTTTTTTTATTCATGCACAATTACCTCGTTTAGCTATGACACTGCTGATTGGGGGAATTTTCGGTGTTATTGGCAGCTTAATGCAACAATTAACGCAAAATAACCTGACATCACCGTTAACATTAGGAACTTCATCAGGCGCTTGGTTAGCTTTAGTTATTGTAAATATCTGGTTTACAGATTGGGTTGCTGATCACAGCGCATTCGCTGCGACAATGGGAGCGTTATTGGCTTTCTTTTTGGTGATTATGATTGCAGGTATTCGCAATATGACCGGCTTGCCCCTTGTTGTTTCTGGTATGGTAGTGAATATCTTATTAGGTGCGATTGCAACTGCATTAGTGACGTTAAATTCTCAATTCGCCCAGAATATATTTATGTGGGGAGCTGGAGATTTAGCTCAAGATGGTTGGGATACTTTTTTTTGGTTATTACCTCGAATTGCACCTATTTTACTTATTTTTATGTTTGCACCCCGTATTCTCACTTTATTGCGATTAGGGCATGAAGGTGCAACGGCTCGAGGGCTGTCTGTTTTACCCACATTTGCATTTTTTATTATATTAAGTACTTGGTTAGTTTCTGTTTCAATTACCGTTGTTGGGGTTATTAGTTTTATCGGATTACTTGCACCTAATATTGTCAGAACATTAGGTGCAAGAACGCCTCGTCAAGAGCTTATTGCCAGTGGACTAATGGGAATATGTTTATTGCTTCTTACGGATAGTTTGGCGATATGGATTGGTCAGTGGCTTAATACCGTTATTCCAAGTGGTGTTACCGCGGCTGCAATTGGCGCACCGGCACTAATTTGGTTTAGCCGCAAGAAAATGCGAGCTCAAGATCAACTTTCGATTTCAATTCATTCTCAGGCTAAAACAGTATCAAAATATACCGTGATAGGAATATTTGTATTATTAATACTCGGATTAGCCCTTACTCTGTTCATTCATATTAATGAACAACAATGGTTATGGGAAATACCTTCTGTTTATCAATGGGCATTACGATCGCCACGTTTATTGGCTGCATTATTTGCAGGTATTGCACTGGCTATTGCTGGCGTTATTTTACAACGTCTAATCTACAATCCATTAGCTAGCCCTGATATTTTAGGGGTTTCATCTGGTGCTACTTTTGCATTGGTTTTTTCTAGCTTAATTTTAGGGAGTACCTTACAAACATCACAGTGGGGAATTGCATTATTAGGTAGCTGTATTGTGATGATTGCTCTATTAGTCTTAGGCAAAAAACACCAATATGCACCAGCCAGCTTAATATTAACGGGTATTGCCTTAACCGCGAGTTTAGAAGCCTTTATTCAATTTTTCTTAGCGAAAGGCTCATTAAGCAGCTATAAAATATTATTGTGGTTATCAGGTTCGACTTACCGTGTTAATAGTGAACAGGCTCTCTATTTTGCATTCGCAATTACATTGATTGTGGGAAGTGTCTTTTTATTAACACGCTGGCTTGCATTAATATCAATTGGTCGAAGTTTTGCTTTAGCTCGTGGTTTACATACTGAACATGCCAGTATTATTTTATTAATCATCGTTTCACTATTATGTGCTTTAGTCACTTCAACGGTAGGCCCGATTGCCTTTATTGGCTTAGTTGCTCCTCATATGGCGGTATTACTTGGTGCTCAAAAAATCAACGCACAATTAATGGTTTCAGGGTTAATTGGTGGAACATTAATGGTTTGGGCTGATTGGCTTGGACAAATATTTATTTATCCCGCACAAATTGCAGCAGGAACTTTAGTCGCTATTTTAGGTGGTAGCTATTTCCTTTGCTTAATGTTGTTAAATCGTAGCCGTTGATTGAAAAGCCTAAGATATTGGTGTTATTTTTGCTGATATTCTTAGGCTTTGATCGTTATTAATTACGCATAACTTTTACTGTTTTTATGATTAATGCGTTGAAAACCTAAAAATGCAATTAACATCACTAAAGTACTTGCTCCAATTGCAATCCATACGCCAGATTGAACTTCAGAATAATCAATAAGTTGCCCTGTTAATGTTGCACCAATTGCTGTGCCTACATTTAATCCTGCAAGTAACCATGTCATTCCTTCTGTAAGTTGATTTTCGGGTACACTTTTCTCAATAAGTGACATTGTCACGATTATCATGGGGGCAAAGAAGATCCCGGAAATTAATACCACTAAACTTAAGCTATAAATTGAGTCTACAAAAACAAGAGGCAAAATAGTGAGGAACGTTGCGATGCCACCTAAGCATAATAAGCGGTGTAACGGTGTTGATAATTTTAACGTGCCAAAGAATAGACCTGCAAAACAAGAGCCAATAGCATAGGCGGATAATACAATGCTTGCACCTGCAGGCATTTTTTGGGTATTGGCAAAAGCCACACTAAAAATATCAATGGTGCCTACAATTACACCCATAAAAATCATAATAACAGTTAAGATTTTTACGAGAGAAAAACGGATCACAGATTGTGTCTTATGATGTATTAATTCTGATGATCTCAGTGTTATTGCGGGCTCTGTATTGCGTTGTAAAACAAGAAAGAAAATACCAATAATAAGAAAAATAGCAGACATTAATAACCCTGCTTGTGGGAAAAAAGCGACACTTAAGGTGACAGATATGGGGGGCCCAAGAATAAATGTGACTTCATCAAATACACTTTCTAATGAATAAGCTGTTTGTAAACGACTGTCTTCTTTATAAATTGCGGTCCATCTCGCTCTGATCATTGCAGAAATACATGGCATAAAGCCAATCAGCACTGCAAAAATAAATAATAAACTAATATGCCATTGTAACCATGTTGCCAATAACATGCCCCCTATTCCAATAACGCTGATTAATGTGAATAAAGGTAAAATTCGATATTGCCCATAAGTATCAACTAGGCGTGATATTTGCGGTGATAACATCGCGTAAGTAAATACAAAATTAGCAGAAATTGTTCCCGCTAATGCATAGCTGCCTGTAAGTTGTGAAATCATCATGATGATACCAATACCCATCATCGGTAGTGGTAATCGTGCAACCATTCCCGCTAAGGTAAAAGATAGCGTGCCTTTATAGTTAAATAATGTCCGATAAGTGCTTATCATAGGTTTCCTTATGTTTACCCTTGCCATTTTAGCGAGGGTTAAAGATAATACATACATTACGTATGTATAAATCATATATACATACGAACTGAATGTAAATATACAAACAACACGTATGTATATTTTGAAAAAGGAGATGAAATGGCTAGACGTACTCGTGCTGAAATGGAAGAAACACGGCTGCTATTGCTAGAAACGGCAAGAAAAGTCTTTTGTGAACAAGGTTATACAGAAGCCTCGATGGATGATTTAACTGCGCAAGCGGGATTAACTCGAGGTGCGTTATATCACCATTTTGGTGATAAAAAAGGGTTATTATCGGCTGTTGTTGCACAAATAGATGCAGAGATGGATGCTCGTTTGCAGGCTATTTCCGATACTATTGACGATCCTTGGTTGGCATTTTCAATGCGTTGTCATACCTATTTAGAAATGGCTTTAGAGCCTGAAATTCAACGTATTATTATGCGAGATTCACGCGCTGTATTAAGTGATAAAGTGACTGAACTTCCCACTCATTGTGTAGTATCTATGAGTAGTATGATTGATAAACTTATCGAGAATAAAATACTTGTAGAGGCTGACTCAAAAATGTTGGCTCTATTCATTTATGGCAGTTTAGAAGCCACTGCTTTATGGATAGCGAATAGTCTCGATGGTAAGGATCAGCTAGAACATGCTAAATCTACATTAGATACCTTATTAAATCGTTTACGTATTTTGCAGAATAAATAGAATATAGCGAGGATCACGGTGATAATCCTCGCTATTGCCTATTTGATTTTTTACACATTAATTATTATTCAAATCAAAGATTATGCTATTTGCCATATTGCTTTTCCTTGCCATTGCTTTTCAATAAAATCAAGCAAATAGCGTACTTTGGGAGATAAATGGCGTTTAGACGGATAAACGGCACAAATCGGTGCAAGATCAATTGTATGTTCTAATAAAATAGGTACTAATTTATCAGATTTAATAAATTCACCCACTAAAAACTCACCTAACTGGCATATTCCATAACCCGTTAATGCCATGTCTAAAATAGCTTCTGTATTATCTAAACGTAATTTACCTTTAACGGGAAGAGCGAATTCTTTTTGATGAACTTGATATTTCCAAGGCACTGTTGAACCTTGGTGAGAAAAGGTAATTAATTGATGTTCTGATAATGCATTAGGAGATTGAGGCTTACCATTTCGCTCAAAATAATCGGGAGATGCACAGGTTATTAAACGGTGAGGTGCTAATACCTTACGCATTAATCGACTATCGTCATTCCCTCCAATACGGATAGCTAAATCAATACCATTTTTAACTAAATCAGTGTATTCATCCGAAAAGGTAATTTCAGCGTCTAATTCAGGCCATTGTGTTAAATAGGTTTGTAATATAGGCAAAATATAACGCCGACCAAAAGCAATAGGTAAATCAATACGTAAACGCCCTCTCGGACCCTTATTTAGTTTATCAAGAGCAATTCCGGCCTCTTCAATTTCATTTAGGATAAGTAGTGCATGTTGATAAAATAATTCACCTTCAGCCGTTAAACTAATACTGCGTGTAGTACGATGAAATAAACGCAAACTTAGTCGTTCTTCTAAACGCACAATACTTTTTCCTACCGCCGAGCGAGACATTTCTAAATTTTCTGCAGCGAGGGTAAAACTCAATAAATCTGTCACTCGAATAAAAACAGTAAGATCAGAAACATTATCAAAAGGCATTGTGAGTTTATTATTGGCCACTTTTATTCCCCAATGTTGTGACTTTGACGGTGTTTATCTCCAATATAGCGACAGATAGACTAAAACGCGATAAATAAAGAGCGAGTAAATGGAGCATCAATGGAAAATATCGCGTTAGCATCACAGAAAATAAATAGTAGTCATCGTCATTGGAAGGCGATTGTTGCATTAAGTCTTGCCACATTCTCTGTGGTTACCACAGAAATGTTGCCTGTGGGTTTATTAAATCCTATTCGGGATAGTTTTGGTATCTCTACGGGAATATCTGGTTTTATGGTTGTGATCCCTGCCATTATTGCCGCCTTTTTTTCACCCATTGTTGTTATTTGTGCTGGTAAGCTAGATCGTAAAAAAATACTCTTATTTTTGGCTCTACTTTTAGTTGTAGCCAACCTTATTTCAGCTTATTCAACAACAATCGTTCAGTTATTAATTGCTAGAGCTATTGTTGGTTTTTGTATTGGGGGAATTTGGGCTTTTGCTGGCGGATTGGCATTAAGATTAGTGCCAGAGAAATCAGTTGCTTTGGCCACCTCCCTTATTTTTGGTGGTGTAGCTGCGGCATCAGTATTAGGTATTCCTATAGGAGTTTTTATTGGTGAATATTTAGGTTGGCGTGGTGCATTTATAGTTATGGGACTATTTTCATTTGTAGTATTAGTATTAATGTTTATTTGTTTGCCTTTATTACCAGGTTCAACGTCTTCACTTTCTAAGGCTTTTTTTGCACAGTTTAAAAATACAAAGTTAGTCTTAGGACTATTAATCACAATTTTTCTCGTGTGTGCACATTTTATGGTATTTACTTATGTTCGCCCATTACTCGAAACCACTGCAATGTTATCTGATTCAACCTTAGCGTTGCTATTATTTGCTTATGGGATCAGTGGTATTGCAGGTAATTTTATTTTTGGGTTCCAATCAGCAAAAAGGCTCAATGTTGCGGTTTCACTTATTATCATCGGTATCTTAAGTGTATTTTTAGGCTTTTTGTTTTGGGTTTCATCTACGATGACGGCGATTATTGTGATGTTAATTTGGGGGATAATGTATGGTGGTGTATCTGTTGCATTAATGACTTGGGTTATGGTGGCGGCTCCTAAAGGTGTTGAATTAGGAAGTTCTGCATATATTGCTGTGTTTAATTTAGCAATTGCTTTTGGGGCTTATTTAGGTGGCTTGCTCGTTGATAACTACCGTTTAAATTCAACAATAATTATTGCTAACTTGTTTATTATATTGGCTTTATTTTGTGTTTTTCTCTCAAGGTTCACAAAGAACGCGGTTAAATAACAAAATGCCTTCAATATAAATTAACAAGGGTGATCATGATATTATGATCACTCTTTTCTATAAAAGTAGGTTTTTAATGTGACATTGTCACAATATAAGGTTTTGTTTTATTTTAGTAATTGGGTGAATTGTTGATATAGCATATTGCCCAGTGTTTTTGCGGTGTATTCTTCACTATGGCCTAAGTTATCAACAGCGGCATGCATACCGTGATAAATCAATGTACTGGTTAATTCAGGCTGTGTGACGTGCCACGTTTTATTTTCAGTTCCCGCAATTAACAAAGTTTGTATTTGCTGCAATGCCCTATTTTCATGAATATTACTGCTTTGATGAAAAACTTGATGAAAAAGCATATCGTGTAATTGCTGTTTCTCAACATAAGCAATTACACTAATTTCACACCATTGTTTTAATTTTTCACGGTGATCTTGCTCTGAGCAGGCATCCATTGCACTGTCTATTTTATCCAAGTACCAATCCATATAACGAGTTCTTAAGGCATCAAGAACGTCTGTTTTAGCAGAAAAATAGTGATAGTATGTTCCTTTGGCTACCCCTGCCTTTTTTACGATATCGCTCACAGTTGTTGCATCGAAGCCTTTATCTAAAAATAATGTTTCTGCCGCATTCATTAACTCTTCTAAACGAACCTCTGCGGGTTTTGTTCTTGGTTTATCTGTAGTTTGTTCTTCTAATGACATTGCTTATCTCCCTCAAAGTCGCATGTAAAGAGTACTCTATATTAAAGCGAGCCACAATGATGATAAATGAAACTCATTATCAATAGCAATTGACCGACGGTCAGTCGAGTATTATTATGCCATTATTATTCATCATTAAGGCAATAAAACTTATGACTTATTTGAAACGACTGTCACTTATCTGTGCCATTTGTTTAGGCACTTTTATGGCAACACTTGATATTAGTATTGTGAATGTAGCATTACCCACTATTCAAAATGATATTCACGCTGATATGGCAACCTTACAGTGGATTGTCGATGCTTATGCGCTCTGTTTATCTGCCTGTATTTTGTCATCGGGCCCTTTAAGTGACCGCTTTGGGCGAAAAAAAGTATGGTTATGGGGTGTGATTATTTTTACAGTAGGATCGGTGATCTGTGCGATTGCACAGCAACATGAAGTGCTTATTTTAGGTCGTATTATTCAAGGTATTGCTGCCGCAGCACTAATTCCGGGCGCATTGTCTCTAATTACACATGCTTTTCCAATTGATATTGAGCGTGTCCGTATTATAGGTATTTGGTCTTCTGTCAGTGCTTTATCACTGATTATTGGTCCTATTTTAGGGGGAATATTAGTTCACACTAGTGGTTGGGCAAGTATATTCCTTATTAATATTCCTATAGGCATAATTACTGTATTACTAGGTTGGTATGGATTAAGTGAAAGTGCTGATCCTGAAAATGTGGCACTCGATCCCTTTGGTCAATTAACCAGTATGTTAGGATTAGGCTTGTTAACTTATGGCTTAATTGAAGCTGGATCGGTTGGTTGGTCGCATTATCGAACTTTATCGACATTGATTGTAGGCATTATATTCCTCGTCCTCTTTTTAATGATTGAAAAACGTGTTAAACGCCCTTTATTACCACTTACTTTATTTAAAGATCGTGCATTTTTTCAATATAACCTTTCTTCTTTCACTTTGGGCTTTGCCACTTATAGTAATGTCTTTTTTATTGCCTTTTTTCTGCAAAAAGCACAAGGCTGGAGTGCATTAGAAACAGGCTGGAGAATGGCACCTGAATTTATTGCGATGGCCCTATTTTCAATGTCTTTTGGGCGTTTATCTGCATATTTTTCAGTCAGAAAACTCATGATCTGTGGTTTCTTATTTATTGCTATTTCTTCTTGCTTATTAGCGACATTGGCAACAAATAGCCACTATGGAATAACTGGAAGTTACCTATTTGTATTAGGTGCTGGAATGGGCTTGTCAACACCAGCAATTGGTGCGTTAGTGATGAAAAGTGTTTCACCATCTCGCTCTGGAATGGCGTCTGCAACCATGAATGCATTAAGACAAACAGGAATGACGATGGGAATTGCTTTACTAGGCACATTAATGGTGCAACAAGCAATCCATTATATGGTTATGCAAAGTCAGGTATTAGGAATATCTGTAAACTATATCGATATTGTCAGTCTAGTAACTGAAAATGCTACGAGCAATTTAGACAAAGGATTCATCACCATGTTACCAGAGGCATTTAATTCTGGGTTTGCTTATGCAATCGCAACTGCTGGGATCTCATGTTTTGTCACTTTATTTATCGTGTTATTTCCTTTTAAAGCAAAACATAGCGCACTTTCTCAGCAAATAACGGATTAATATTTATAAACGTTGAGTGAGAAACTCAAGAAAAGATTCAATATTACGAGAAAGTGTACTACGACTTGCATATATTGCGATTAAATTGATACTGGCGGGCTGTTGAGGAAATTCAATAGCTCGCAAATTCCCTGCTTTAATTGCATCAAGGCAACAATGCTCAGCTAAAATAGCAAACCCTAATCCTTTTAATACCGCAGCTCTCGCTAATATAGCGCTATTTACTCGATAATGGCTATTAATAGTAACTTTTATTGGTTTTTTATGTTCATCAAGAAATATCCAAGGTTGCCCTTCTAGTGCACTTAGACTAGAAATACAAGGCATTTGGCTTAATTGTTCGATATGAGTTGGAACTCCTGTTTTTTCTAATAACTCATTAGAGGCAACAACAATACTGCGCCACGATTTAATTAACCGTGAATGGTAACTGCTATCTGCTAGATTTCCGCGATGAAAAGTTAATAGTAAATCCATATCATCATCAATGATATTTCTTGGCATTAATTGGGTGTCACATTGAATAAGTAAATTAGGATGAAGAACGGCAAAGTCAGCTAAAATATCAGCCAGTAGTTCGCTGCCATATTCACTTGGAATGGTTAAGCGGAATGTTCCTGTTAATGGGCCATCACTGGTGATGTTACTTACAACATTATCTAACTCAGTTAAGGTTTTCTTTCCTTGCTGATAGAGTAATTTACCTTGTTCAGTAAGGCGCATCTTTCGCGTTGTTCTATCAATAAGTTTACAATTGAGTTGCTGTTCAAGCTGTTTAATTGCACGACTGATATTTGAAGTAGGCATAGATAATAGTCGAGCAGCCGCGGCAAATTGTCCTTGTTCGGCTACGGCAGAAAAAATACGTAATAAATTAAGATCGATTTGCATAAATAATTCACTGCCTACTGTATTTCTATTGCTTAATGTAGGCAGTGTATCATTCATTTTCTTTTCTCTCGTTAATAATTAACAGTAACCATGAGACATGAGTTTTTGATAACGCTTATCTAAAAGCTCTTCGGTTGAATAGCTTTTTAATAAGGCTAAGTCGGTTAATAATTGTTGTTTAAGAAATTCAGCAGCTTGTTGATGATCACGATGAGCACCACCTAATGGCTCAGGAATAATAGCGTCGATAATGCCTAATGATTGTAATTTAGGTGCCGTCATTCCCATAGTTTCTGCCGCTATTGGCGCTTTATCAGAACTTTTCCATAAAATAGAAGCACAGCCTTCTGGTGAAATTGCCGCATAAGTGCTGTATTGCAACATATTAACTTTATCACCAACACCAATTGCGAGCGCACCGCCAGAAAATCCTTCACCAGTAATAGTGCAAATAATCGGTGTTTTTAATCGTGACATTTCAAGAATGTTACGAGCAATGGCTTCTGCTTGCCCTCGTTCTTCAGCACCAACACCAGGATAAGCTCCCGCAGAATCAATAAAAATAATAACGGGTAGATGAAAACGTTCAGCCATTTTCATTAAACGTAATGCTTTTCTATAACCTTCTGGTGATGGCATACCAAAATTGCGAAGAATTTTCTCTTTTGTATCACGGCCTTTTTGTTGCCCAATCACCATGACTGGCATTTTGTCTAATCGAGCTAAACCCGCCACAATCGCTTTATCATCAGCATAAGCCCGATCACCTGCTAACTCCTGAAAGTCAGTAAAAATCGCTTTAATATAGTCAAGGGTATATGGGCGCATAGGATGACGAGCAAGTTGCACTATTTCCCAAGCCCCTAAATCAGTAAAAATAGATTTTGTCAGCGAAAGACTTTTTTGTCTTAAACGAGCAATCTCTTCATCTAAATTAATACCTGTGGGTTCATCTTGAGATTGCTTAAAGGTGAGCAATGCATCTATTTTTTCGTCTAATTCAACAATAGGTTTTTCAAATTCAAGATGAATAAAAGACATAACGACCTCGGATTTAATGCAGTAAATAAAACGATAATTAGCTCAGTTTAGAAAAAATAACAATATGGCGATAGAGAGGAATTTGATAAACACTATTATCAAAAATGGGATAATTAAATCTTACTATAAGATCAGCAAGAAAAAAGACAGGATTAAAAAGAGCTTTTTCTCTCATTTTAATCTATACAGTAATTACTAAGTCATGTATTAATACACAGTGCGATTTTGTTCTTTTTGCACCCGTAAAAGATCGCATAAATTATAAAACACTTCATAAAATACAAATAATTAGAATAAAGATAATATGTTCTCAAAAAAAACACGATCAACAACTGCACTGCTGTTTTCATCACTGCTTCTTACGATAGGAAGAGGTGCAACATTACCGTTTATGGCAATCTATTTATCACGGGAGTATCAATTACCTGTTGATGATATTGGTATTGCCATGTCTATTGCATTAACAACCGGTATTTTTTTCAGCCTTGGCTTCGGGATGCTTGCGGATAAATTTGAGAAAAAACGTTATATGTTGCTATCTATTATAACGTTCATCTTTGGTTTTGCTGCAATACCTATGGTTCATAGTACGGTTTTAGTGGTTATTTTTTTCTCGGTAATCAACTGCTCCTATTTAGTGTTTTCAACCGTGTTGAAAGCCTATTTTTCTGAAACTTTATCGATTTCAGCGAAACCTAAAATATTCTCGCTAAACTATACCTTTATCAATATGGGGTGGACGGTCGGACCGCCTATTGGCACGTTATTATTAATGTATGGAACACAATTACCCTTCTGGCTTGCTGCTATTTCTGCCAGCGTTCCACTTTTTATGATCCAGTTGTTTGTTCAGCGTTCTAAAGCAATAAATACTGGTGAAGAAAATAGTGTGAAGTGGGATCCGAAAATAATGTTAAAAGACAGAGCATTAAGTTGGTTTGTGCTCTCGACTTTTTTTGGTACTTTAACATTTGGCTCTTTTGCATCATGTATTTCGCAATACATCTTAGTCGTCTACGACGCTAAATTAGCAGAGTCCGTTATTGCGGTTGTATTACCTGTAAACGCCGCTATTGTCGTTTCTTTGCAATATATTGTGGGTAAGCATGTTACAGCCGATAGATTGCGTAAATTAATGACCTTAGGCACGTTATTTTTTATGACTGGCTTACTTGGCTTTATGTTTGCGGGTGATAACTTAATATTTTGGGCATTAGCCATTGCCGTCTTTACTTTTGGTGAGTTAATTTATGCGCCCGGTGAGTATATGATGATTGATAACATTGCACCGTTAGGAATGAAAGCAAGTTATTTTTCTGCTCAGTCATTAGGTTGGTTAGGCGCAGCATTAAATCCATTAGCTAGCGGTTTTATTTTAACGTCATTCCCTCCTATTTCTTTATTTGCAATTTTAATGGCCGTTTCTGCATTGGCTTGGTTTTGTATGATCCAAGGAATGAACGCCAGTAAAACAAGAGCTATTGCACTCTAATTTTTGACGATTTCACAAACTAAAAAGACACCTTAAAGGTGTCTTTTTTATGGTTTGTAGATGACTGATTTTGTCTCTATTTTTTCTACAATGGATTAAGTAAGGCATATTTCTTCTTAATCTTGAGTTGTATGGCTGGTTAATACCATTACCTTATTGAGTTTTAAATAAAAAACACCGAGAAATAAGATTATTTCGATGTTCTTTTGAGTATTGTTTCAATGCTAATTGGGAAGAAATCGTTGACATCAACACCAACATTAATTGCATTTTTTCCTAAAACATCTAAACGTTTACGTTGAGTTGGATCTTTTTGTGAATTGTGTACATGACCATATAAATGAATAGCGTCACGGAAAAAACCACCCCATTCTAATATAGGATAATGAAACATCACAATTTTTCGTTTTTTATAATCCAATTCAAAGTAGTCTTTCACCCATTCAAATACTGATGCATCAAATTCTGGATCATCAAGAAATTTGTCGTGATTTCCACGGATAAGGTACTTTTTACCGTTTAACCGACGTAAAATTCGGTTGGCATCCTGTCCTGTTCCTCGATAGAGAAAATCACCTAAAATATAGATTTCGTCATGATCAGATACATAAGCGTTCCAGTTATGGATTAATGTATCATTCATATGGCTTACACTATTGAAAGAGCGATCACAAAGGTTGAGGATATTTGAATGGCAAAAATGTGTATCAGAAGTAAAATAAATCATAGTAATTTCTTAATAAGTAATAAAAATCTTAACCTTAAGAAAGTATTTTCCCTCGGTCTGTATAGTGATATTTTTTCAACATAATTACCTCCTTTAGCTAAAAATAGAACAATAAATACAATATCATCTGTTTTATTGTCGTTGATGTTGTTTACGGTAACCAGATAAAGAATGCCCCGTCTCTCTTTTGAAATATCGGCATAAATAAGAAGGATCATCAAAATGAAGCTTTATTGATATCTCATTTACTGAAAGTGAAGTGTGCATTAATAATGCTTTTATTTCAAGAATAACTTGACGATTAATCAATGTCTTAGGTGAATCATTAAAAAATTGTTTTGTTATTTGTGATAAATAAAACGGCGTAATATTAAGACAATTTGCATAAAAAGCAACTTCTCTATGCTTTAAACAATGTTTTCCAATTAATTCCCAAAATTGCCAACAAAGCTTTTCTTTGCGACTAAATTCTTTTTTAGCGATAGAGAAATGTGTTGGTATTAATTCTGTGATCGCAAAGAAGAGATTTTGTAGATGGTTTTTTAACATCAATTTTCGATGTTCAGAATAGTGATTATCTATATATTTTAGTTGTTCTACCCATCTATTTAAGGCTTCTTCTTGCTCTTTTTTTGGGGAGCAAATGGGATTTTCATGGAGAAAGGCAAATAAAGTATTAGAAAGAGAATAAGCAATTTCTGAAGCAAAAGATTTATCAAGAAAACAATAAAATAAGCGAAAATTTGCTGATTTCTGGCTCAAAACAGTCATCATATCATCGCCTAAAATAAGAATATCATTCGCTTTAATCGTCTGTTTCTGAAAACCAATATTAATTACAGCCCTTCCTTCTAAGCAAACCATAACCACGATATAAGATAAGGGTAATGGGTAATTAATTTCATTTGCCATACCGCTTTCACCCATAATGGCGTGTTGGGATGTGGTATTCAATTGTGACAATACTTGGCTTAACATAAATCTATTGTTCTCTTTTTATTCTAATTTGATAGTTTTTATATTTGATGATATTGCTGTTAATAACAAGTATTTCCTTTAATTTAGTTTTCAAAAGTACTGATTTTACCTCTTTTATGCCATTCGGGTTTTTATTTCTTTTCTTTAGAATGTACATATCTTAAAAACGTAAGATAAATAGCAACATATTGATAAAAAAGAAAATTGATTGAAATGAAAACATTAAAAACTGAAAGACTCATACTGCGGCCATGGAAACTTTCTGATGCGCCAAGCCTGTATGAATACGCTAAAGATGAACGAGTTGGCCCTATCGCTGGTTGGCCAACTCATAAAAGTGTTGAAGAAAGTGCTGAAATAATTCGTACTATATTTATGCGAAATGAAGTTTATGCTGTCACATTAATCGATGATGATCGCGCTATCGGCTTAGTGGGCCTATCTTTTGCTAAAGAGAGTAATTTCTCGATAGGCGATAATGATGCTGAAGTATCTTATTGGATTGGAGTTCCGTTCTGGGGGAAAGGTTTAATTCCTGAAGCAGTGAGAGAAATTAGTCGCCATAGCTTTGAAACTTTGGAATTAGATAATCTATGGTGTGGGTATTTTGCTGATAATAATAAGTCACAAAAAGTACAAGAAAAATGTGGGTTTAAATTTCATCACATTATTGAAGATCAATACGCAGAATTTTTAGATGAAGTGAAAGTTGAAAATATTTGCCGCTTAACTAAAGATGAATGGATTGAAACCCAAAAACAGACCTATTAAACCAAAACACCAGATAATGAAATCTACATTACCTGGTGTTTTTTTAATATTAATAAGCTTATTTAATTAAGCACTTGCTAATGCTTGGGATAAATCAGCAATTAAATCTTGAGGATTTTCAATACCAATAGATAAACGAATGGTAGTGTCTTGAATACCAATATTATGACGTAATGCTATCGGCACGCCAGAATGAGTTGTTGAGCCAGGATGGCAGGCTAAAGACTCAGTTCCTCCCAAACTAACTGCCAGTTTAAAAATTTTCATAGCATTAAGAAAACGGAAAGCTTCGCTCTCTCCACCCACAATATCAAATGAGAATGTTGAACCCGCACCTGTACATTGTTTTGCAAATACTTGGCCTTCAACTGAGTTTTTATCTGCAAAAGGCAAATAGTGAATAGCTTTTACTTTTTCATGATCACGCAGAAACTCTGCAACTAATAAAGCATTCTGGTTCGCTTTTTCCATTCTAATTTGTAGTGTTTCTAAAGAGCGTCCAAGCATCCAACAAGAATGAGGATCAAGTTGTGTTCCTATTGCTCCTCGTAGTAATCGGATTTGATTAATTAGTTCACGAGAGCCCATTGCAGCACCAGCAACTAAGTCCGAATGACCACCAACATATTTAGTTAAAGAATAAACAGATATATCCGCCCCTTGCTCAATTGGGTGTTGATAGACTGGGCCAAGTAATGTGTTATCACAAACAATAATGGGACGATAGCCCTGCTTTTCTTCTAGTTTATCAGCAACAATTTTTAATGCGTTAATATCGACTAATGAATTAGTTGGGTTTGCAGGAGTTTCTGCAAAAATAACGGCAACACGCCCTTTTTGGCTAGCGTTATCGGCTTGTGCTTGGATAAGAGAAAGGTTTAATCCGTCAGTAAATGGAGTGGCTTGAATACCAAATTTAGCAAGTGTTTTTGCAATTAATGTCTCTGTTCCACCATAAAGAGGTTGAGAGTGTAAAATGACATCTCCAGGCTGAGTTAAGGCCATTAATGTTGTGGTGATTGCTGACATACCTGAAGAGAATAATACACAAGATTGTGTATTTTCATACACAGCAAGTCTATCTTCAACAATCTCACTATTGGGCTGATTAAAACGAGAATAAACCAAACCTGCTTTTTCACCTTCAGGTAAAGGTTTTCTTCCACTTACTGTATCAAAGAAAGCTTTACCTTCTTCTGCGCTTTTAAAAATAAAGGTCGATGTTAAAAACACTGGCGGTTTTACTGAACCTTCAGAAAGTAATGGATCATATCCATAACTCATCATAAGTGTTTCAGGCGATAGTTTGTGTTCACCGATATATTGTTTTTTTAGTTGAGAGTCAGCCATTTTTTTATTTCTTCTGTGTAATGGAGGATGAGTTATCATACTGAAAAAAATTCATGTTGTTAGAATGTTTTATAAAGTATAAAAACTAGCAGTTATATAAAAATAGCGAAATTAGGAATAAAAATAAGGATTAATAATGAAATGATAAGAATTGAGTGATATTTAGACAAGAAAACACACCAAATAAGAGTGGAACATTCTAGGGCAAAAATAATAAAAACTTAAAGACAAAAAGCATTCTCTCTATCTTTAAGTTAAGACGTTACCATGCTTTTACTGCATCACCTTTATACATTTCTTTAAACTTCAACTCGATTTGTCGTGAGTGAAGTACTGAAATCAACTTCTTTATATTTTCATCATCTTTGTTATCTTCGCGGGTTACGATAACATTGGCATAAGGTGAATTTTTATTTTCTAGAATTAATCCATCACGAGTTGCAATTAACCCAATTTGAGACGAAAAGTTATTATTAATAATCGCCATTGTAATTGCTGGATCATTTAGTGCTTCAGTGAGCTGTGGCGTATCGACTTCAATAAACTTAATTTCTTTAGGGTTATAGATAATGTCATCCAATGTTGGGGTGAAACCAACATTCTCATTGAGAGTAATAAGATGGTTTTCTGCTAATAATAGAAGTGCTCGGCCTCTCATACTGGCTTCATTTGAGATAGCAACAAGAGATCCTAATTGTAACTCATTTATATCGCTAATTTTTTTAGAGTATGCTGCTAAAGGAAAAATATAAGTTTTACCCGCGATATGAAATTTATAACTATTTTCTTTCATTTGCGTTTGAAGGTAAGGAATGGATTGGAATGCATTCGCATCAACTTCTTTATTATTTAATGCCTTATTAGGAAGTACATAATCATTAAAAGCGACAACTTCAACGTCTAACCCTTCTGTTAATTTCGCTAAACGAATAACTTCATCCCAAATCACTTGATCAGGTCCTGTATTAATTGCCACCTTTACCTTATGTGTATCTTCTTGTGAACAAGATACGGTAAATAGTGATATTGAGGCTAGAAGTAAACCCGTAATAATCTCCTTCATATCTCCCTCTTAAACAGCCCCCGATAAGAACAGCACTATTAATATCATTTTGATTAAGAAATATCCTAACAGTAGATTAATAACAAGGAAAAAGAAATGATACAAGTACTCAATGAATATAAAGAAAGGAATATTCTTTGTATTCTTACAATTCATTGTTTTATAAAATAAAAAAATAACACATTAAAATGTGGTGTGTTTGTTAGCAAATTGTAGATTTATTCATTGATAATTTTATTTATACAAGCATCAGAATATGAGTCTTCAACGCTAAGATAGGATAATTCAGTGACACAATAAGTATTAAATTGCCATTTGAACTGAATTTCATCCCCTTGTTTCTTTTCTGATATTTCATAACTAGAAAAACGAATCGGAGTTGGTTGTTGTAAGTTGTTTCCTACTTTTTCAGCACTTAACAATACAACCCGACCTTTTTTTTCAATGAATTCAAAATCAGAAATAGTGATATTAGTACCTTTAATCTTATTATTGTAAAGACTTAATGCATTAGAATATATGGATGGGACAATATACACTTTTTGATCGCTACCTTTGATATAAACGGTCGTCATATCAAAAGATGATGAATCATTTAATGAGCGTCGAGACTTAACCACGACATCAGGAACACCATCACCATTAAAATCGATAAGATTTACTCCATATTCGAGTTTAATTTCAGATGATATTGAAGTGAAAGGTAATGATGCAAAAAGTAATCCTAGCCCAAGTTTTAATATCTTATTCATTGTATTCGCTTCTTTTTTTTTGCTTATTACTTGAGCATCAGACTACTTTGTGGCAATGATTAGTCAAGGAATTTTGTGTTTCAAAATAATACAGAATTTACAATTATATCACTTATGAAATATTTCCATGCTAATGAATTTACTTATTTGACTATTATAAAATGATTTTTTATTTTAAGACTTAATTTTTTATTTAATATAAAGCAATATAATTTTTAAGATCATTAATTCTTTCTTTTGTTTTATCTTTTAAGCAACTGCTATATACCATTGGTGCTAAACTCCCCCCTTGATAATAATCAGCCTCATACTGACAAGAGAGATCTCTAAAATTAATCCATATTAACTGTGCTTGCTTTAATTGCTCTTTTCTAGTGCTATCTAGCTTGGCGTAATATTGCTGGTAAATGTGGTTAAGTTCTTCATCTTTCTGCTGAAAGTCTTGATGTACACATTGATTAATTTCAGTTTGCGTTGCTGCATTTCTACAATCAAAGTTATCTGCTTGTAAATGTATAGACCAAAAGAGTATACCGCCAGATATTGCACTTAATAGGATAAGTTTTTTCATCGCACCGTCCATTTTTTGATTAAAAACATCGCTAAAATATTCATTTCACTCCTTTAATATTTAATTTAAGGGGTGAGGATAAAGTAAAACCTTTATCATTTTAGCAATATTTATCATATAACAATTAGTTGAAGATAATGCAAAATCTCTCTATTTAAGACAATCAAAATAAGATTAAAATACTAATGTGTTAGTAATTATACTGTTATTTTCTTCATAAAAAATATTTATTTAAAACAAATTTAAAAAAATGATAACTAAATACCTTTTTTCTTTAACAATAAGTGTTATTTGAAAAAACACTAAACAAAATAGAACACTTTTTATATTTTTATATTACCTAGTTATTGATATAACACGTTAAAATAGCTAATGAATTTAGCTTTTATGTATTACTCATTTACCCGCGCTTGTTTAGATTGCTATCTAGTAACGGTCATAAATCAATGTGATATTTAATAATATCCTTTATTTTTATTAGTGCATCACGTAATAAACTAATTTCAACTGAAGCTAATGCGATACGGATTGCATGAGGAATATGGGGTGTTGTGGCATAAGGTTCAGCAGTGGCGACAGATATTTGTAATTGATGTAAGGAAGCGACAATTTTATCAGCTCTAATTTCTTCTGGTAGTGGGATCCATAAAAAGTAAGAAGTAGGATGATGAATATAAGCTATTCCTTCAAAGATTTCGCTGACAATTTTTTGCCGTTGCTGTGCATCTTTGCGTAATAATCGCTCTAATTTATCAACAACACCCTCTTTAACCCATTGACAGACAATCGATGTCATCAGTGCTGGTGTATTCCATGTTGTCACCCTCATCGCTCGCTCTAATGATGCAATGGTCTTTGTAGGAGCAACCATAAAACCAACTCTTAACCCTGATGCAATATTTTTAGAAAATCCTGAAATATAAAAGGTAATTTCTGGCGCTAAAGTCACAATGGGAGCAGGTGCTTTTTGAACTAAGAAAGCGTAAGTTGCATCTTCAATAATTATAAAGTGGTATTTTCGCGCTAAGACAATTAATTGTTGGCGTTGTTTTAATGTTAATACCCACCCCATTGGATTATGTAGTGTAGGAATACAATAAAGTGCTCGAATTGCCCTTTTTTTACATAGTTCTTCTAATTTATCTAAATCTGTTCCTAAAGGTGTTATGGGGATCGGTAATATTTCCAAATGATGAGCTAATGCCGCTAATTTAAATCCTGGGTAGCTTAATGCATCAACAGCAACAACATCTCCAGGTTTTAATACACCTAATAATGTAATCGCAATACCCTGTTGTGCACCGTTAGTGATAATAATATTTTCAGGTTCAACGGTGATTTTTTTATTTTTGAGGTATTGGGAAATCACTATTTTATCGTGTAATTTTCCACTATGTGGTTGATAGCGAAGTAATGATTCAATTTCACCTGAAGTCGATAATCTTTTTAGTTCAGAGCGTAATAATTCAGCTTGAATAGGTAATGATGGATAATTGAAATTCAGATCCAACATATCAGTTGCCGTAGGATTTTCTATTCCATGGTTTGTTGGAAGTGATAACTCACGAACAAATGTTCCTCTTCCTGTTTCACCAATGACTAGACCCATATTTTCTAATTCAGCATAGACACGACTTGCCGTTGCAAGAGACATTTTATGCTCTGCGGCCAAATGTCGATGTGTGGGTAAACGTGTACCAGGTAATAATTTTCCTATACGTATTTCGTTCGCCAATTTATCAACTAAAGATTTATAACGGGGCTGAACCATAGAAATTGTATCCATGACAATTATTTGATTGTCATGATTGTGACTCATAAGATAGTACTCAGCAAGCACATAATAGATACAATTATTTAAAATGAATTTTATATTCCTTTCTATTATGAAAAATATAATTCTTTGTTTTTAAAAGAAAATTAATAATAATTATGGAACATCGTATGCAACAAATAAAACAAAAAACGCAAACTAATGGTTGGATAAATGGCTTTATTGGTATGCTAATTTTTAGTGGATCTTTACCTGCTACAAAAGCTGCTGTATTAGGTTTTGAACCTTTATTTCTAACAGCTGCAAGAGCAAGTATTGCTGGATTATTATCTTTAGTAATGTTGTTGTTATATAAAGAAAAATTACCAACATTTAAACAATGGATTTCATTAACAGTCGTTTCATTAGGTGTCGTGGTAGGTTTTCCGCTGTTAACCGCTATTGCATTACAAGAGATAACATCCGCACACTCCCTCGTTTTTCTGGCTTTATTACCATTATCTACTGCAATTTTTGCTGTAATACGTGGTGGTGAAAAGCCTCGTCCTATTTTTTGGCTTTTTTCTATTGTTGGCAGTTTATTAGTGATGGGATATGCCCTTTCTCAAGGTGGAGCATCATCTATCAGTGCTGATTTATTAATGATAGCGTCAGTCATTGTTTGTGGTTTAGGTTACGCAGAAGGCGCAACATTAACGAAACAACTAGGTGGCTGGCAAGTTATCTGTTGGGCTTTAATCGTATCATTGCCTCCAATGCTTATTCTTAGCTTTATTCTTATGCCAGAAGAATTAACAAAAATTAGCCTTTCTGCATGGATTGGTTTAGGTTATGTTTCACTTTTTAGTATGCTGATTGGTTTTATTTTTTGGTACAAAGGATTATCGCAAGGTGGGATAGCAGCTGTAGGTCAGCTTCAATTATTACAGCCTTTCTTTGGATTAGGTTTAGCGGCCGTATTACTTCATGAATCTGTCAATTTATTGATGTTGCTTGTAACTGTTGGTGTTATTTTTTGCGTTGCGGGTTCACGAAAATATGCTTAATTAATATCAATGAATTAAAGCTAAAAAACACGCTAAATATTTTTATTTAGCGTGTTTTCATTTTAATTAAAGTTCACACTTCGTTTTCAAAGCAGCCGTTTTTTTATGGTGATCCAGTGCTAACTCAATTAATTTAGTAATTAACGACTGATAGCCTAAACCAGCACTTTGCCATAATTTTGGATACATACTGATATTTGTAAACCCTGGCAATGTGTTTATTTCATTAATCACAACTCGGTTATCTTGAGTTAAGAATACATCAACACGAGCCATACCTAAGCAATTAAGAACACGGTATGCTTTTAATGCCACTTGGCGAATATGTAAACTAGTGTCTTCGTTCATTATTGCTGGAACAACGACTTTTGCACCATCGTCATCAATGTATTTTGTGTTATAGGCATAGAAAGCATCGTTTAGTACGATCTCGCCACACGGGCTGACTTCAGGATTTTCGTTACCTAAAACGGCACACTCAATTTCACGACCCACAATAGCACTTTCAACAATAACTTTAAGATCATACTCAAATGCCATTGCTAATGCTGCATTAAATTCTTCTTCATTATTAACTTTGCTTATTCCTACAGAAGAACCTAGATTCGCAGGCTTAATAAATAAAGGAAGTCCTAATTGACGAACCATTTCGTTGTAAGGAATATCATCAATTTGATGTGCCATGATCGTAATAAACGGTGCGACCGCTAATCCCGCACCATCAAGAAGGCGTTTAGTGATGTCTTTATCCATACAAGCAGCGGAACTCATGATATTTGGGCCAACATACGGCATATCTATCATGTGTAATAAACCTTGCAATGTACCATCTTCGCCATAAGCGCCATGGACAATTGGAAAGACAACATCAATTTGAGGAAGTGCTTGACCGTCTTCTAAAGAAATGAATTGATTTTTTTCACTACCTGGAATAATTGCAACTGCTCTTAACGGATTACTTAATGAGATAGTTTTAGGATTATCGCTATTGAGTAGATAGTCAGCTTCTGAATATTCATGCCACTGGCCTTGTTCATTAATACCGATTAAGCAAAGGTCGAATTTCGTTCGATCTAATTCATTAATAATATTTTTTGCTGATTGTAATGAAACTTGATGTTCTGTGGATTTTCCACCAAAAATAATAGCGACTCTTAATTTACTCATTTTCTAACCTTTTATAGGACAGCTATAGCGAATAGGTAGCAATATATCATGATAAAAACCCCCAATGTAGGTAGATAGTTCTTATCTGCGAAAAATCACGATAAAATGATGAAATTCTATGATTTAGAGTGTAAAAACATCACTCTTTAAAGCGATAACAACAACAAAGCTATTCGCATAAGTTAAATGCCATGTCTGATATAAAACAATCGATTGAAATGGATATTACTGAGGTTGTAAAAACAACAGGTATTGTTTCTTTAGCAATCCGCTATTATGAGAAAAAGAACTTATTAACTTGATAGGACGTAAAAGAATTAAGCGTGAATATCATCGTGATGTTCTGGGCTGTTTGGCATTAATTTCTTTAGCACAGCAAGTTCATTTTTCTTTAGATGAAATAGCTCTACTTAGCGCCAATCAACGGATACTGATAATAGATAGAGATTGTTCTTTATTTGTTCGTCATTATCTTAAGTCCGCTTAAATAGCGGGCTTTCACACAAAATGACACCTTTTGTTTTTCTTACAGGATTGCATATCAGAAATCTATCTTGATAGAATTACATTACCGATTAACTTTTAAACTTAGAGAAGGAGGCTAATTATGCTTTTGTGTGATCTTATTGAATACTCACACTTCTTTGGTAATCGCCACAGCTCAGGCTCTCACAGTATTTTACTGCGCTAACCTGCCTGAGCGACGTTAACTATTACCTCTCCTCAGCTTACAGGGTTATCGCAAGATATTACCCAAGGCGTTGTTACGCCTAAAAAATGAGTAAGCTATGAGCACATTATTATCTACACAAAATCTGTCTTTCCATAATAACTACGGTTTGTTATTAAATAATATTTCTTTAGCTCTAATTAAAGGCGAAAAAATTGGTTTAATTGGCCATAACGGCTGTGGAAAAAGTACATTATTAAAACTTTTATCACATCAATTAACACCGAATGAAGGCGTTATTTCCATTGCTAATCAAACCGTAATGGCCTATATAGAGCAGCACCTTCCTCAAGAGCTACAGCCAATGACATTAATGGATGCTGTACTTCATAAACTTCCTGAAGAATACAGATTATCTGAAGGCTGGCGAGCTGAGTTATTGCTAAGTGAAATGGGATTTAAACTTCACGAGAAAGATCTACTTGTTTCACAATTAAGTGGTGGTCAACACACTCGTTTATTATTAGCGAGAGCGTTAATTATTGAGCCTGATTTATTATTACTTGATGAGCCGAGTAATCATCTCGATTTGCCGACTATTTTATGGTTAGAAACATTTTTAAAACAGTGGCGTGGTAGTTTTATCTTGGTTTCACATGATAATACGTTATTAGACAACGTAACGAATTGTACATGGATCATTCGTGATAAATCGCTATCTATTTTTCGTTTACCCTGCTCTCAAGCTAGAGTGGCGCAAGAAGAGCAAGATATAAGTGCACAACATCGCCATAATGCACAACAAAAAGAGATAGATAGAATAGCCCAAAGTGCAAAACAACTCGCAATATGGGGTCACGTTTATGATAACGAAAATTTATCTCGTAAAGCCAAACAGATGGAAAAACATATCGTTCGTTTAAAAGATGAACAGACTGAAGTGACGGCTGGAAATCAATGGATATTACAATTTTCTGGAACGACGTTACGAGCTGATAGACTCTGTGAATTAAATCAGCTAGCTGTTACTCCTGCTGAAAACACTCCAACTTTATACACTGTCGAAAATCAGCGTATCAAAAGTGGTGATCGGGTTGCAATAATCGGTGCTAATGGAACCGGAAAATCATCACTATTGAAGATGATCTGGTCACTTAGTTCAGTTAAAGCAAATGAACAAAATGAAATAAGGTTGCATCCTCGTATTGAACTGGGCTATTACGATCAAAAAATTGCTCAATTAATTGATAATGATACTCTTTCTGATGCATTAAAACCTTTTGCTCCATTAACAGATGAACAACGTAAAATGGCACTGATTAGTGCAGGCTTTGTTTATACTAGACATGGGCAAAAAATTAGTACATTAAGTGGTGGTGAACGCGCTCGCTTATTATTTGTTGGACTAAGTTTAGCTAAGTATTCTTTTCTTATGCTGGATGAGCCCACTAACCATATTGATATGGAAGGTAAAAAAGCATTAGCTGAACAGATCAGTCAATTTCCTGGTGGTGTTTTATTAGTTAGCCATGATAGAGAATTGATTGAAAATAGCTGTAATCGTTTTTGGTATATTCACAACGGTGTCTTAACGGAACATCATGATATTGAAGTCATTTATCAGCTTATTTCAGAAGAAGAAATGCCAGAAACTCTGCTAATGGATAAACTCAATAACTCGCAGAATATCTCATCAATGCCATTAGTTTCACATAATGATGATGATAAAAAACTCTTTAAGTTAATTGAGCTAGAGGATAAGTTAGAGGCTGATTTAGCGCGTAAAACAAGTCATCAAAAACCGGCTTTGCAGGCTCAATGGAAATTAGAGATTAGCCAGCTAAAACATGCACTTAAATTGATTTAAGATAGATAGGATTTTATTTAAACAAAAAGGATCACATCGTGATCCTTTTTTATTGTTCTTATTTTACTAATTCATATTCAATAAGATATAAAGACTGAATTGTCGGATAAATATCTTTGATAAGCGCTTTCAACACAGGAAGTGTCATACCCTCCTGTTGTGCGTGATACTCATTGATATCATCATAGCATAAAGGCGATACCGCTATGATTTTCAATTTTCCATAGTAAGTGCGATGTTCGTTAGCAAATAATTCAACAATGCTTCCTGGTTTGTAATCACTTTCGCTTTCATCTCGGATGGTAATCACTTTTTTTTCTTCAAGAATAGAAGGAATTAAACGTTCAAAAAAAGTAATTTCTGTTGGTATTGCCGACATAATATTAACTCATATACTTATTGATAAATTACTAATTATCTTATCATGCAATAACTACTCTTTACTCTTTACTCTTTTTTGGCTATTGGCGAGTTATTTAATGCCTCCACCTGAAGTAACTTAGCTTTACGCTCAATTCCCCAACGATAACCTGATAAATCACCATTTTGACGAATAACACGATGACAAGGTATCGCCACAGCAAGTTTATTAGCTGCACAGGCATTTGCTACCGCACGATATGCTTTAGGGGAACCTATTTTATTGGCAATTTCTTGATATGTCATAGTACTGCCGAAAGGGATATCTAATAATGCCTGCCATACTTTTTGTTGAAAAACAGTACCTTGAATATCAAGAGGTAAAGATAGCGGTTGTTTGGGTAATTCAATAAAACCGATAACTTGGGCTATTATTTGTTCAAATTCTTTATTTGCACCAATTAATTCAGCAAGAGGAAATTGTTTTTGTAAATCTTTTAATAACTGTTCTGCATCATCTCCTAGCATAATAGCGCAAATCCCCTTTTCGCTTTGAGCCACAAGAATATTGCCTAAAGAGCACAATGCAATTGCAAAAAAGATAGCAATATTCTTACCGCCTGTACGCCAATTTGTTGGCGTCATTCCTAATATTGCTGCTGCATTTTCATAAAAACGGCTATTAGCATTGAAGCCTGATTGATAAATCGCATCTGTAATACTGCCATCTTGAACCAATGCTTTTTTTATTAATTTTTGGCGATAAGCATTAGCATAATCTTTTGGCGTGATCCCCATCGTTGATTTAAATAAACGATGAAAATGATATGGACTAGCCATAACATGCTCAGCAATACGAGCTAGTGAAACATCACCGTTGTTTTTTTCAATAAAACGGCAAGCTTGCTCAATAAGTTGATTATGTTTACTTTCCATTATGCTAGTCCTTTAAATGCGGAATTATGGCTATTATCGGCAGACATAATGAATAAAGAACTCCGTTTATTGCTCAATTACTCTGGCTCTTTAGATAATGCCCATAAATAAAGTGATGCCGTAGAACCGTAGGGTGAATAGCGTTTTCGGTAGCGTTCGAAACGTGTTTTATCTAATGTTTTATGACGATAAAGACGCATAATCCCACGTTGAATAGCTAAATCTCCCCAACTCAAAATATCTGGTCGATTAAGTGAAGAAATTAATAGCATTTCTGCTGTCCAAACCCCAATACCTTTTAATTGAATTAAAGTATCAATAACCTCTTTATCTGTCATATCAGGAATTTTATTTAATTTTAATTCCCCAGAGATTACTGAGTTTGCAATGCCAATAATATAACCTGCTTTGCGCATTGTCATACCACATTGCTGAATTTCTTGTTCAGTTAATATACTAATACGTTCTGGTGTATAGACACCTTCACATAAATTCAATAGCCTTTGATGCACCGTTATGGCAGCAGAAACAGAAATCTGTTGCTCGATAATATTTTTAACTAATGCTGTAAATAAATCAGGTGTAATAGGACGCTTAATATCCCCCATTCTTTCAATGAGTGCAGCTAAACGCTTATCACGCTGTTTTAAGGTTTTTATCTCTTTTTCACCATATTGGAAGTACATAAATTCACTCAGATAAACTGGAAACATTAAAATTAGTATAACGTGAAAGTAGAGATACTATGCACTCCATTTTTTGCTTTTTCCTTTATGTAGATCTAATAAGATAGTAACAATTTCCTAGTGTAGGCATTACTGTTCTATCAATAGAATAAAAAGATATTAAATAATTAAATTAATATCTTTTCATATTATTACATTAACGAGAGGAACTTGTTTTTTATATGATAATAGAACATAAATATTATTACAATTAAAAACCATTAAGTTTAAAAACGAAATATAAAATAAAAAATATTAAATAATCATCTATAATTTATTTGCTTTAATGATTTTCTATATCAATTATTAACTACATCTAATTATAAGGTTTAATATGAGAAATAGTACTTTGAATTTAAAAAACAAATCAGCAGCTTTAGATTTAATGAAAAAATCAATGAGTTTTACCGTACCTGGTGCGTTAAGAGTTGCTGCTAAATTAAAAATTGCTGATTTATTGAAAGACGGTCCTAAAAATATCAATGAGATTGCAGAAGAAACAAACTCTATTCCTTCAGTTTTAAATAGAATATTAAGAATGCTAGCGTCAGAGAACATACTTTATGAATCTGAAAATCTTAATTATTCTCTTGCTCCTGCCGGGCAATTTTTATTAAGTGATCACGAATATAGCTTACGTGATGCCATATTAATGTTAACGAATGAAACATTATGGCGACCTGTCGGCGATATAACTGAATCAGTGCAAGGTAACCCGGCTTTTGAAAACTTGTATGGAATGTCCTTTTATCAATACTGGCAAGATAATACAAGAGAAGATCATGATTTTCAGGCTGGCATGAGCTCACTTTCAAAAATAGAAAATTACTTCATTATTAAATATTATGAATTTCCTGAAAATAAAATTGTTACTGATATTGCAGGAGGTTTAGGAGGATTATTATTAGAAGTATTAAAAAATAATCCAACTTTAAAAGGTCAGTTATTTGATCGTCAACATGTATTAGAACGCACTAAATTAGTAGAGTTAGGTGATGATAGCCGCTGGAAATTAGTCCCTGGAGATTTATTTGGTAAATACCCTGAATCAGATATTTATTTAATTAAGTATATTATTCATGATTGGGATGATGAAAGTGTCATTAAAATATTTAAAAATTTCCGTGAGGCAATGAAAGAAGATTCAAAAATACTTATTATTGAACCTGTCGTTTTTAAGAAGAATATTCCTGATATTGCAAAATACATGGATCTTCTTTGTGTTAGTGCGTTTCCTGAATCAGGAGAGCGCACTGAAGAAGAATTTATTAAGTTATTAGATAAAGCAGATTTGAAAATTAATAAATTTATCAAAACAGAGACATATAATTCAATATTAGAAGTAGTTATCAAATAATAAAATTTTTTCTCTAATAAATTAGAGAGATCAAAAAAGGTCACTTTATAGTGACCTTTTTAACTAAAACTATATTCTTATGCTGTTAAAGCAAGTTTGGCACCAAAAAGTAAGAACACCGCACCTATACAACTATTTGATAATGATGCTAATCGTTTGTTATGTTTTACTTTATTGGTAATAGCAACACCGCCAAAAATAAGAACTGATAAATAAAGCATACTGCATGTTTCTAAAATCGCACCTAATACAAAGAATGGAACACCTGCATTTTCATATTTAGGATCGATAAACTGAATGAAGAAAGAAACATAAAAAATGATCATTTTTGGGTTAAGCATACTCAAAAATAACGCCTTAACATAAAGACCATCTTTTGCTTTTACTATTACTTCAGATACTTGCTCTGGGGTCTCTTTTTTCTTTTGGAACGTTGCATATAATGTTTTCAACCCTAAATAGGTTAAGTAAAGAGCACCAGCATATTTAATGACAATAAAGAATACGGGTGAAGTCTTGACTAATGAAGCAACCCCCAAAAATGCCAAAAAGATTAATAATGCATCACCCGTAAAAACACCAAGAGCGGCTTTATACCCCCCTTTTACGCCATGCTTCGCACTGGAAGTAAGGACGAAAATCGAGTTTGGACCTGGTACTAAAGTAATAAAAATAACGCCTAAAAGGTATGTCCAAATATTTGAAATACCGATACTTTCTAACATACGACGCCTTTTTTAAAAAAATAACATGCTGAATATATGAGCTATCATATCCACAATAAATTTTTTGTAAAACAATAATCTTTATATAAACTAAAAATAAGTTAATTAATCTGCTTTTGTTAATAAAAAGCAGTTTGTAAGTCTTTTTTACTTGCTAATATTGGACAAAAAAACTAGTTTGACTGTGCGTTATAGTATGATGCTGAAATTAAAAATTAAACAGTGATAAATTTCAAAATAAAAAATTATTATAGCCTTATAAACTACAAACAGGACAAATATAAGAAGTAATATCCTATTGTTTATTTTGTGTTATGGTTTTTTATTCCCTTTGTGATCTATATCTACCCAATATTGTCAAAATAAAAGCAATAACAGTCAATATCCTTATGAAAAATAATGATTTTTATAAATGTATCATTGAATGTATTAGCACAAAAAGTGAGAGGATAAATAAGATTATTTTTCTCAAAACTATTATTCTGTGTTGTTTTTTATAATTAGCATAAAAATTACCTTACTTCCTATTACCGTTAAGAGAATAAAATGGATATAAGCGCCTCATCGCTATCTCAAAAAACACAAAAGAAAATTATTATTGTTGGTGCTGGTATAGTTGGTGTAATGCAAGCTTGGTATCTTGCGAAAATGAGTAACATGCAGATTATCTTATTAGATAAAACCAATGCAGGAGCTGGTGCAACAAGTGCTTCATTTGCTTGGCTAAATGTCTCTTATGGACGACCAGATGCTTATCAACAATTACGAGCAGAAGCGATCCATTGTTGGCGAGAACTTGATAAAGAGACTCAAGGAAAATTAAATATTGATTGGGCAGGTGCAATAAGTTGGATGTCTTCTGACAAAGAAACTGCTCAATTTATTCAATCACATCACCAAGCTGGCTTTAATGTCCAAGCATTAAATAAAGAACAATTGATCCATAAAGTACCTAATTTATCCAAAGCCCCTGAGCTAGCGGCTTTTGCAAGTGATGAAGGTGCTGTGAACCCTTTTCATGTTATTGACATATTATTACGGCAAGCCCAAGAAATGGGCGTAAAATACAGAGCTAACACTGAAGTCATTCGTTTGATAGAAGAAGATCATCGCATTATTGGTGTAGAAACAGAAAATATTAAAATGCATGCTGATCATGTTATTTTAACCGCGGGAGTGGGCGCTTTAGCGTTATTGTCTGAAAAAAGTATTGATTTACCTTTATATGCATCACCCAGTATTTTACTCAAATTAACAACAGATGCTGAAACGCCGTTTTTACCTTGCATTATCTCAACACCAGAAATGGAGTTACGTCACTTTGCTCAAAATGAGATTATTGCGGCTGAGGATTACATTGATAATAGTGATGAACATCACCCTGAGCACATTGCATTCCATGCACAAGCGACTTTTTATGATAATTTTACGCAAACAGGTAAACTAACGATTGAACAGGTTGCTGTTGGTGAAAGACCCATGCCTAAAGATGAAATGCCAATTATTGGAGAAATATCTCCTTATCAGGGACTATATCTTGTTACTATGCACGCCGCCGTGACGTTGTCACCTTTATTATGTAAATTGGTTGCACAAGAACTGATTTACGAAAAAGCGAATCCTCTATTAACTCCTTATCGCTTATCACGATTTAGCTAGAGAACCATTATGGATGCACAACTGTATAAAGAATTTAAAATAGTAGAAAAAGCCTTTTGGTCAGAAATTTGTGAAAATAATATTCGTATTGGTGATCATACTCATTGCTTTATGACACCAATGGATGCGCCAATTTTTAACTTTATTTATTTACGTCAAGGCGCAACAGAAAGTTCGTTTCAGCAGGCCAGTACCCTTTTCTCATCGCAAAAAAAAGATCATATTCTGGTTTTACCTGAATCATTATTGCCTGAATTTGAAGAAATTATAAAAAATGCAGGCTATACCGGTGACGGTATGACAACAGCAATGTATTTAACATTGTCAGAAGCGGTTTACCCTTCTTATCGAAATAATCCATGCGATATTATTCTCACCAATCATAACCTAGAACAATGGGCGCATCCGTTAAAAACAGCGTTCCCTGTGGGAGATGATAGCGATGATACGATTGTTAATGAATATATTCGTTATCACCAAAAAGCATTAGATAATGGTGCGGCTATTTTCCATTATGCTCTGTTAGTGGAAGGTCAGCCCGTATCGTCATTAACGCTGACGTTACATGATAAATTAGCGCGTTTTGATGATATTGGGACAGATGTTGCTTATCAAGGCAATGGCTATGCTACTCATTTGATTAAACATGTTTTAGAGTTTTGCCGTGAGCAAGGTGTAGAACGTTGTTTCTTAGATGCATCCGCAGATGGTTTGGCGCTATATCGTAAGTTTGGTTTTAAATCACTCTTTAACTATTTAAGTTTTATTAAAGAGTAACCTTATCATAAGGCTCAATAGACTTATTGAGCCTTGATTTTTAGTAATTAAAGTTTCAACCTTCTTTCTGCATCTGTTTTATCTTTATCACTGATTTGTCTTATTACACGACAGGGATTGCCAACAGCAACACAATTAGCTGGAATAGATTTTGTTACTACACTGCCCGCACCAATAACACAATTATCACCAATAGTTACACCGGGTAAAATAATGCACCCTGCACCTAACCATACAGAATTGCCAATGGTAATGGGTAATGCATATTCGAGCTCACTGCTGCGTATTTCAGGATCGATCGGATGAGTTGCAGTTAAAATACTAACATTAGGCGCACACATTACATTGTTTCCAATTTTTACAGGTGCACAATCTAATATCGTTAAATTGAAATTGGCATAAAATCTCTCTCCAATTTCAATCAATTCACCATAATCACAATGAAACGGGGGTTCAATAGTAAAGCTATCGCCTGTTTTACCCAAAAGCTGTTTTAAATATGCCTTTCTTTTTTCAACTTCAGATGGTCGCGTTACATTAAAATCATAAATAATTTCGCGAGCTTTTACTCTAAGTGGCTCTAAACTATCATCTTTACATGCATGATAAAGATGGCCTGATACCATTTTTTCGTATTCTGTCATTGTGATACTCCGAAATTGAATAAAACAGTTTAGATAAACTTCAATATTTATCACCTCATTCTAGCGTGGATTAACCTAAATTAACGGCATTTTTTAAGACCATTACGTGCTGCTTGATGAAATTGAGCATTTAGATTAGCGGTCAAACTTTGTGAAATAGCAGTCATTTCAGATCCTGCAAGTGTGGGGGAACCTGTTCCAAAAGGAGGACGAGGATCATATTCAATCGCGAGTTCAACCAATTGAGCAAAAGGTGTACCGAGTAATTGTTCTAATACTAATAATGAGGCATCAAACGAACCTGTGGCTGGCCCTGAAGTATAAATATTGCCATCAATAACAACATCACTTCCCTCTACTGCTATGGCCCCCATATCAGGTAACATCGGAACGACATTTGAATTACTGGTTGCTTTTTTACCTTTTAATAATCCTGCTGCACCTAAAACTAAAGAGCCGTAACATGTACCAATAACATAACGTGCTTTATTACCCATATTAGCAAAAAATGCCAGTGTATCTTCATCTTCAACAATTTCTGGTGGTACCATTCCTACGACGAGTACATCAAGATCTTCTGGGCATTCATCAAAAGTCATGGTGGGCATTGTTGGCCAGCCAATATACCCTTCAACTAACTCCTTCTTTTTCCAGATCAAATAAATCTCAGCACTTGCAATCGTAAAGACTGATTGAGCGCCATTAATATCCATAGGCATAAAGCCTGGACAGACAAAAATACCTATTTTCAATGGTTTTAATTGCTGTTTACGCCCGTCTTCAACAAGTTTGATAATGGAGGGCATATTTTTTCCATACAGCATTTCATTGTGATTCATTTTACTTTCCTATTTTGTACTGGTTAGTAAAATAATGACATTTGTTTTATACTGAGTAAATGAATTTCTTACTAACTGGTATAAAATGCAAAAAAAAGGTCGCCCTCGTCGTTATGATAGCGATACTGCTCTTGAAAAAATAATGGCATTATTTTGGCGAAAAGGATTTACTGCAACATCGATGGATGACTTGGTCATTGAAACTCAAATGAATAAACCAAGTCTTTACGCTGCATTTGGTAATAAAGCCGCATTGTATGAAAAAGCCATTGAACGCTTTAATCATATTGCTTCTACGCGTTATCGCCATGAATTAGAAAAACAGTCACCGAAAGATAAAATTACCGCAAGAATAAATCGTTATCTGAATTCGGCCATCCATTTTTATACAGATAATGATGGATTAACTGGTTGTATGGTACTTTCAACCGCAGTAACTGAAATTGCCGATCCTGCAATCAAAAATATGCTTAATCGGGTTATTAATGCACAAACTCAGCAAGTTGAAGATGCCTTGCAAGAAGTGTTAGAGGCCGGTGAACTAAAAGAAGGAACTGATATTCACACCATTGCATTGGGTGTGATTGCGTTATTGCATTCCATTTCTTTAAGAGCAAGATCAGGAGCTACAGTTGATGAATTGTTGCCACTCGCTGATCTCTCACTGATAATATTAGCGCCTTATTTATCAGATTATTATGATCAATAAAGAAAATAAGTAATTACATTCGTTATTTAAGAGAAAAAACCATTAAAAAGCAGTGAGCCACCAGCAAAAATTAACATGACATCTAGTAGCCCTTGGAATAGCTTAGGTGTCAGTTTTAATACCAGCTTTTTGCCAAGGAAATTTCCTATGGTTAAGCCACAACCCACTAACACTCCACTAATTAGGATAAAACTATTAACTGCACCAAGTTGGCTAAAAGTTAGGGCTTTGGTGAGATAAATAATAAACGAAGCGGCCGCTTCTGTTGCTAGTAATGGCCCTAGTGTTAACCCATATGCAGAAAATATTGGAATAGTTAATGGCCCAGTAGAAAACACCACTCCCGTTAAATAGCCGATAACCGCGCCAGCAATAATAACTTGGTAAGTTTTCATTTTAATTTGATGTTGGCGTAATAAATGAATAATTGGGATCATCAGAATGAAGAACAGCCCCATCCCGATATTGAGCCATTTTTCAGGCATAACCCATAATGTATTGGCACCTAAAATAACCGCGGGAATACCAGGTAATAAATAATAAAAAAGTGGCTTAAAACGGATACTATGACGCCATAAGTAAATGCGAGATAAATTTCCCATTACGGAGGCAAGAGCCATAATAGGCACCGCCTCTTTAGCGCCAAATACATAAGTTAATGCAGGAATAAGTAAAATAGACGAACCTGTTCCAACCACTCCGCTGATAACACCAGAAAACACTGCTAATAGAATAACCGCGATAAAACTCATTATCATCCTTTAAGTTCAATAAGTTAAAGATGCTGTATCATACCTGCCTTCTTTATTTTTACCTGTGATAAAATATCACTGTACTGTGAGTTTTAATCAGAAAGACCGCCTTATTGGAGATAAGTAAACTATAGAGAAAATTATGATGAGAAACCTTCCTCCATTACCTTCATTGCGTGCTTTCTTAGTCGCTTGTCATAGCCAAAGTTATACAGAAGCGGCACAAACACTATGTGTAACTCATGGTGCGATTAGCAGACATATTCAAGTTGTTGAAAAATGGTTTGGTGTTACGTTATTTAACAAACAAGGTTTACGTCGTGTACCAACTCCCTATGCATTAACATTGGCACAAGAATTAAGTGATGTTTTTGATAAGCTAAATGACATTGGTGTTCGTTATGGCAATGGTGGTAAAAACGACATTTTAAATATCAGTGTTCCTACAACATTATGTTTAAAATGGCTTATTCCAAGAATGGAGGATTTTTATCTTCAATATCCTAATGCCAACATTCAAATTGCATCAGCAAATAGTGAGCGATTTCACTTAATCAGCCATGATGATTTAATTATTCGTCCGCAACCTCAGCAACAAGAGTATTCATCTCTTGTTTTTCTAAAGGATGTACATTGTTTAGTTGCCTCTGAAAAGCTCCTTAAACGTTACAGCGTCACAAATGTGGAAGATGTTTTTAATTGCCCTGTCATCGATACACTTACTCGTCCTGGTCATTGGCAACAATGGCTAATAGCAGCTCAATTTAATACTCAGCGATCATTTTTGCATCAGTATCGCTTTGATCACTTTCACATTTCTCTTCAAGCAATTATCGAAGGTTTAGGAATAGGTATTGGCCCAATCTCAATTTTATCGAATGAAATAAATCGTGGAACTTTAAAAATCTTATTTCCTAACATTCAAATAGCCCCTCTTTATTACTATGCATTAACACCATTAGGTGTACAAAAAACCAAAACACACCTCGATTTTGAGCAATGGCTCACACAACAGAAAAGTTAATTCTGCTAATGAAATAAGTGTTTTTTTTTCATAAAAATGACGATTTCACTCTTATTACTTATACTTTTTAAAACTCCATATTAAATATTTAATTAAAAATATTTAATATCAGCCTCTTTTTTAGATTAGGTAAAAACGCTATTTGTGCTGTATTTATAATTCGCGATCTTACTCTACTTCTCACATCAAATATATTTGTATTCAATTAATTAAAGGCAAACTTTAAGTATATTAACCCATGATTATTATTTTGTTTTTAAATAATCTGTTAAAAACACTTATTGTTTAACTTAAATTAACGTTCTATGCTGATATTTATATATAAAATTTATTAATTTATTTGCTGGCAACGAAGGACGATAAGATGTCTGTAGCTGTGACAAAAAAAACAATAGAAAAGCTAATTAATGGGTATGAGTCTGACCCTTTTGCACTTCTTGGTATGCATGAAACATCGGCTGGTTTAGAAGTTCGTGCATTTTTACCTGATGCTGTTTCAGTTAGTGTCATCGATAGAAAGAATGGCAGAAAAGTCGCGACATTAGAACGCAAACATCCTAGTGGTTTTTTCTGTGGTGCAATCCCCCGACGTAAACGTCGTTTTAGTTATTGTTTAGATGTTACTTGGGAAAATGCACAAGGGATTGTTGATGATCCTTATCAGTTCGGTATTTTACTACAAGAAATGGATATTTGGTTTTTAGCACAAGGTCATCATTCTCGCCCTTATCAATGTTTAGGCGCTCACCCTGCTAAATTAGGTGATATTGATGGTATTACTTTTGCTGTATGGGCACCCAATGCACAAAGTGTGAGTGTGGTTGGCGATTTCTCATTTTGGGATGAAAGACGTTTTCCTATGCGATTACGTCGTGAAAGTGGAATTTGGGAGCTTTTTATTCCACAAGCTCATCTTGGTGATTGCTATAAATATGCTATTTTAGATGCCAATGGAGAACGTCGATTAAAAGCTGATCCTTATGCTTTTGAAACGCAAATACGCCCCGAAACTGCATCAATCATCAATACATTACCTCCCGTTAAGCCAATGCCATTGTCGCGTCAGCAAGCGAATCAACGTAATGCGCCTATCTCTATTTATGAAGTTCATCTAGGTTCATGGCGCCGACACACCGACGATCAAAGTTGGTTAAGTTATCGTGAACTAGCCGAACAGTTAATTCCCTACGTTAAAGAAATGGGCTTTACCCATATCGAACTATTGCCTATTAATGAGCACCCTTTTGATGGTTCATGGGGATATCAACCTTTAGGGTTATATTCACCAACTCGTCGTTTTGGCTCACCTATGGATTTTCGTGATTTTATCGAAGCGGCTCATCAGGCTGAAATTAGCGTTATTTTAGATTGGGTTCCTGGACATTTCCCTGAAGATGACTACGGTTTACGTAATTTTGACGGTACATCACTCTATGAATATGCTGATAGGCGAGAAGGCTTCCATCCTGATTGGAACACCTTAATTTATAACTATGGGCGTAATGAAGTACTGAATTACCTTTCAGGCAATTTATTGTATTGGCATGAACATTTTGCGCTTGATGGTTTCCGTTTCGATGCAGTTGCTTCCATGCTTTATCGTGATTACAGCCGAAAAGAAGGTGAATGGATACCTAATAAACACGGTGGGCGTGAGAATTTAGAAGCCATTGATTTTATTCGCCATACCAACAAATTATTGGGTACAACTTGCCCAGGTACTATCACGATTGCAGAAGAATCAACCGATTTTCCAGGTGTTACCCTACCGCCTGATGATGGTGGTTTAGGTTTTAATTACAAATGGAATATGGGTTGGATGCACGACACCTTAGCTTATATGCAACGTGATCCTATCTATCGTAAATACCACCACAATCAAATGACCTTTGGCATGCTCTATGCCTATAACGAAAACTTTGTTCTGCCTCTTTCTCACGATGAATTTGTGCATGGTAAAGGTTCGTTAATAGGTCGTATGGTGGGTGATGATTGGCAAAAATTTGCCAATTTACGGGCATATCTTGGCTTTATGTGGGCTTATCCCGGCAAAAAATTACTATTTATGGGATGTGAGTTTGCACAGTGGCGTGAATGGAACCACGACAGTAGTTTAGATTGGCATCTTCTTGAAGAGCCAAATAGCCCGCACCAAGGTGTTCAACACTTTGTACGAGATTTAAATCTTTCCTATCAAGCCAATGCCCCGCTTTATGAGTGTGATTTTGAACGCGAAGGCTTTGAATGGCTTACCGTTGATGATCACGACAATTCCGTCTTTGCTTTTTGCCGTAAAGATGCACAAGGCAATGAAATTATTGTTATCAGTAATTTCACTCCTATTGTTCATCATAATTACGTTGTCGGTGTAAACAAAGCGGGTTCATATCAAGAAATACTCAATAGTGATTCTGAGTTTTACAACGGCAGTAATGTAGGAAATTTAGGTGAAATAGAGACAACTGCAAGTGCATTTAATGGCAAGCCTCACTCCTTGTCATTGTCACTACCGCCACTTGCGACGCTGTATTTAAGATTGAAGGATTAATATGTCTTTAGATTATGGTCGCCCTTTTCCTATGGGCAGTCATTATGATGGCTATGGAGTAAATTTTACACTCTTTAGTGAAAATGCCACTAAAGTCATACTCTGCCTGTTTGATAAAGCAGGCAAAGAGATCCGTTATCCATTACCGGGTAAAACTGGCTCAATTTGGCATGGGTATTTGCCTGGTGCAGGGCCTGGTTTACATTATGGTTATCGTGTAGAAGGCGAATGGGAACCAGAAAAAGGATTATTCTATCAACCTCAACAGTTGTTATTAGATCCCTATGCGAGGCAAGTCACAGGTATAGTGGATAACACCTTGCCTTATACATCCCCTGTTTTTAATGCATTAGAACATGATGATAGTGCAATAACACCTAAAGCAATTATCACGGATGATAGTGGTTGTTTTTGTCACTATTATAAAGAAAAAGGCACTTATCAGCGTTTAAATACACCGTGGTCAGAAACCATTATTTACGAAGGGCATGTAAAGGGACTAACAAAACTACATCCTGAAATACCTGAAAAATTACGGGGTACTTATGCAGCATTAGGACACCCTGCTTTTATTTCGCACTTGAAAAAATTAGGTATTACGGCATTAGAATTATTACCTATTCAATATCATTTAACCGAGCCACATCTTCATAAAATTGGTTTAAAAAACTATTGGGGTTATAACGTATTAGCGCCTTTTGCTTTATCGACACAATATTATTCCAACACAGGTCGAAATATTATTGATGAATTTCGAGAAGCCGTAAGATGTCTGCATAAAGCCAATATTGAAGTCATCCTAGATGTGGTATTCAATCACACTGCGGAATTAAGTGATCAATTTGAAGGTTATATTGTTTCTCAACGTGGTATTGATAACCAAAGCTATTATTGGTTAAACGATGAAAATAAAGCCCAAAATTGGACGGGATGTGGTAATACTCTCAATTTAAGTCGCCCTGAAACGGTGCAGTGGGTAATGGATTGCCTACGCTATTGGGTTACTGAATTTCATATTGATGGCTTCCGCTTTGATTTGGCAACCAGTCTTGGCCGAGTTCCTTATTTTGATACACAATCGCCATTATTAACGGCTATTCGCCAAGATCCGCTTCTTTCACGCATTAAACTTATCGCAGAGCCATGGGATTTAGGCTCTGATGGTTATCAAGTCGGTAATTTCCCAGTTCCATTTACAGAATGGAATGACGGCTACCGTGATGTTATTCGTCGTTTTTGGTTATGGCGAGATGTATCTATTGCAACATTTGCAGACAACATTACTGGCTCTGCAAAGCTATACCATAAAAACGGTCGGCCTCCCTATTCTAGTATCAATATGATAACAAGCCATGATGGCTTTACACTGCGAGATTTAGTGAGTTATCAGAATAAACATAACGAGGAGAATGGAGAATCAAACCTAGATGGACATAACACCAATTACAGTGTGAATTTTGGTGAAGAGGGTTTGATAGTTAATGAAAAAATAGGTCAATACAGATTGCTTGCGACAAGGAATATGCTGGCAACCTTACTGCTTTCTAGAGGAACACCTCATTTACTCGCCGGTGATGAAGTGGGTAATACGCAATATGGTAATAACAACGCTTATTGTCAGGATAATAAAGTCAGTTGGATCAAATGGTTTCAACAACCTTATGACTTAACTGATTACATTCGCCACCTTATTGAATTACGTCACCAAATTACACCTTTAAGTTCTCTTAAATGGTGGGAAGAAGATAGTGAAAACGTTATTTGGTTCAATCAAGATACTCAACCAATGAGCGATGAAGATTGGCAACAACTTCCGCCCTCACCATTACAACTTTTTTTAGCGCAACAATGGATTTTAATGATTAACCCATTAAGAAACAGCGCTGTCTTTTCTTTACCTGAAGGGTCTTGGTCTTGCTTGCTTGATACGGCTAGCTGGCCTCTTTGTCACCCAACACAATCTCAGCATTGTGAAGTACAACCTAACAGTATCACCCTTTGGCGAAATAGCGTTTTTTATACTCAGTCTTCTACTGAAAAATTACCCAATATTTCCTCCCAAGTTAAGTAATTTGATTGGAGTGCTATAACTATGATGACAACAGAACAAGGCCAAAAATTAATGTTGGCACAACAACTTCCTAAAGAGGCGATTGCGCTCGTTTTAGCTGGAGGTCGTGGCACACGCTTGAAAGCATTGACAGCGAAACGTGCAAAACCGGCGGTTTTCTTTGGTGGGAAATTTCGAATTATCGACTTTACGCTATCAAACTGTCTTAACTCAGGGATCCGTCGTATTGGTGTAATAACCCAGTATCAATCGCACTCCCTCGTTCAACATATTCAACGCGGTTGGTCATTTTTTAACGAAGACATGAATGAATTTGTTGACTTATTACCAGCTCAACAACGTCGTAATACCGATCATTGGTATATGGGTACAGCTGATGCGATATATCAAAACCTTGATATTCTTCGTAGCTACAAAGCTAAATATGTGGTGATTTTAGCGGGTGATCATATTTATAAAATGAACTATGCGCGTTTATTACTTGATCACGTTGAAAATAAATCAAAATTCACCGTTGCCTGTATTCGAGTTCCTAAAGAAGATGCATTTCAGTTTGGTATTATGGATATCGATGAAAATCGTCGAGTACTAAATTTCCTAGAAAAACCATCAAATCCACCGTGCATTCCTGATGATCCAGAGCATTCATTAGCGAGCATGGGGATTTATGTGGTTGATAGAGATTATCTATTTGATTTACTCGAAGAAGATAGCCGTGATCCTGATTCACATCATGATTTTGGCCAAGATATTATTCCTAAAATCACTGAACGTGGTGATGTGTTAGCTCACCCATTTGAACTCTCTTGCGTTAGTTCTGATCCGTCTGTAGCACCTTATTGGCGTGATGTAGGAACCATTGAAGCGTATTGGTCTGCAAACCTTGATTTAGCCTCAGTGACACCTGAGCTTGATATGTATGCCAAAGATTGGCCAATTCGCACCTTTATGACCCCGCTACCACCTGCAAAATTTGTACAAGATAATCATGGTGAGCATGGGCAAATGATGAACTCTTTGATTGCAGATGGCTGTATTATCAATGGTTCAACCCTCTATTCTTCTATTTTATTCCCATTGGTTCGTGTTGAATCTTTCTGCCACATTGAAGATTCTGTCATTTTACCTGATGTTACCGTGAGTCATCACTGCTACTTAAAACGTTGTATCATCGAGCGTAGTTGTACTATCCCCGAAGGGACAGTCATTGGTATGAATGCAGAAGATGATGCGGCTCGTTTTCATCGTACTGAAGAAGGTATTGTGCTAGTGACAAGAGAAATGCTTGAACAATTAGCACATCAAAAAAAAGAAAACCCAATTGAGAAAAACGAAGAACAGAAACCTCAAAATGAGGAGGCATTTTCGTGAATGTGCTTCACTGTTGTTCTGAGTTATTTCCTCTGCTAAAAACAGGGGGATTAGCTGATGTTATGGGCTCTTTGCCCCTAGCTCAGAAAAAAATAGGCTTAGATGCGCGGGTTGTTATACCCGCATTTCCTGCGATTAAAGATAATATTGCTGATCTCAAATTAGTCACTGATGTTGATACCTTTGCAGGTCATATGTCTTTGCTTTATGGTCAATACCAAGGTGTTGATATTTATCTTATTGATGCACCTCATCTTTATCAACGAGCAGGCAGCCCTTATCACGATGAATATCAACATGCTTATAGTGATAATGTTTTTCGTTTTGCCCTATTAGGTTGGGTTGCCAGTGAATTATCCGCAGGATTAGATCCTTTATGGCATGCTGATATTGTTCATGCTCACGACTGGCATGCGGGATTAGCTTGCGCTTATTTGGCTGTAAAACACTACCCTGCAAAATCGGTTTTTACAGTTCATAACCTAGCTTATAAAGGCGAGTTTTCACCTTATCATCTTCATCAACTTGAATTACCTGATTACAGTTTTTCAATTAATGGGTTGGAATATTATGGACAGATTTCATTCTTAAAAGCGGGCTTGTTTTATGCAAATCATATTACGACGGTTAGCCCAACATATGCCAAAGAGATAACGCGCCCTGAATTTGGTTATGGACTTGAAGGTTTATTGCGTCAACGTACCGATGAACAGCGATTAAGTGGCATATTAAATGGCATAGATGAGGCGATTTGGGAGCCTGCAACGGATAACTTAATTACACGTCGCTATGATATAAACAACCTCAATAAGCGCCTAGAAAATAAAACAGCATTACAGAAAAAATGCGGTTTACCTGTTAATAATAATGCGCCTCTTTTTGCTGTTGTGAGCCGTTTAACATCACAAAAAGGGCTTGATTTAGTGATTGATGTATTACCTGATATTGTTGATCAAGGTGGTCAATTTGTGTTGTTAGGCACAGGTGATAGCCATCTTGAATCCGCATTTTTACATGCCCAACAACAATACCCTCAACATGTTGCTACTCATATTGGTTATGACGAAAGTTTTTCACACCAAGTTATCGCGGGTGCTGATGTGATTATGGTGCCTAGTCGTTTTGAACCTTGTGGGTTAACTCAGCTATATGGCTTGAAATATGGCGCCCTTCCTTTAGTGAGACACACCGGTGGATTAGCTGATACGGTGAATGATTGTTCATTAGAAAATCTAGCCCATCATAAAGCCACAGGTTTTGTTTTCCATGAAGCAACCCCTGATGATTTGCGTCTTGCTATCAATCGAGCCTTTACCTTGTGGGGCATGCCAAAACAGTGGCAACAAGTTCAAACAGATGCCATGAGCCAAACTATTTTTAGTTGGGAAACAGCGGCTAAGACATATGCAGCGCTGTATCACCGTTTATAGACATGATGTCTATTTGACCTGTGGATCACCAAAAGAGATTTATAATGAAAAAGTTATGTGAATTTGATTATTTATCACCAGATAAGGATGTTGAATCGTTAAAGCGTTCTATTGTTTATAAACTGATGTTTATTGTTGGTACTTCCCCTAAATACGCCACACCAACAGATTGGTTAAATGCAACTTCCTACGCGATACGAGACCGTTTAGTTGAACGTTGGTTGAAATCAACCAAAGCTGAACTTTCACCGAAAGTAAAACAGGTTTACTACATTTCGATGGAATTTCTTATGGGGCGTTTTTTAACGAACGCAATGCTTTCTTTAGGGGTTTATAACGAAGTTAAAGAAGCATTAAAAGAATTAGGACTTGATCTTGAAAAGCAAATCGAACTTGAGCCAGACCCAGGTTTAGGTAACGGCGGTTTAGGTCGTTTAGCCGCGTGTTTTCTTGATTCTTGTGCCACATTAGGTTATCCGGTGACAGGCTATGGTATTCGCTATGAATACGGTATGTTCCGTCAGCAAATTCAAAATGGTGAACAGCATGAAGTTGCGGATAACTGGCTTGAAAAAGGTAATCCTTGGGAATTCCCTCGTCATGATGTGCAATTTGAAGTGGATTTTGGTGGGCGTTTACAACAAGAAGGTGATAAAAGTTATTGGGTTGATACCTTGAATGTGCTGGCTCAACCTTATGACTCTATTGTTCCTGGTTATAACACACAAGCAACAGATACCATTAGGTTATGGTCTGCTAAAGCAAATGGTGCGTTTAATTTAGGTAAATTCAATAAAGGTGAATACCTTGAAGCTACAGAAGCCAAAGATCGCTCTGAAAATATCTCTCGTATTCTTTACCCAGATGACTCAACTATGTCAGGTAAGATGTTGCGTTTACAGCAAGAATATTTTTTAGTCAGCGCCTCTATTCAAGATATTTTGCAACGTCATTATCATCTTCATCAACGCTTTGATAATTTAAAAGATTTTATTGCCATTCACCTTAACGACACTCACCCTGTTCTTGCTATTCCTGAATTAATGCGCCAACTTATTGATAATCATGGATTTAGTTGGGATGAAGCATGGAAGCAAACAATCTGCATATTTTCATATACCAATCATACGTTAATGGGTGAAGCATTAGAAACATGGCCTGTTGATATGATAGGACGCGCACTTCCTCGCCATTTACAAATTATTTTCCAAATCAATGATAAATTCTTAAAGCAAGTTAGAGAACAATATCCTAATGATAACGACTTATTACGTCGTGTTTCTATTATTGATGAAGAAAATGGTCGTAATGTCCGTATGGCTTGGCTTGCGGTAATTATTAGTCAGCAAGTTAATGGGGTTTCTGAACTTCATAGCCAATTAATGGTGCAATCCTTATTTGCTGATTTTGCGATGATCTATCCTAAGAAATTCTGCAATATTACCAATGGTATTACCCCCCGTCGCTGGTTGGCATTAGCTAACCCTTCTCTTTCTCAAGTCATTGATAACCAGATTGGTACCAACTGGCGAACCAATTTAGAGCAATTAGGTGAATTAATGCCACTGGTGAAAGACAAAGATTTCTTACACCAATTAAAAGACTCAAAGCGACTGAATAAACAAAACTTGGCTAACATTATTCAGCAAGATTTGAATATTACCATTAATCCTGATGCGTTATTTGATGTGCAAATTAAACGTATTCATGAATATAAACGTCAACTTCTCAATGTGTTAGGTATTATCACTCGTTATAATCGTATTCTAGAAAATCCAGAGAAAAACTGGGTGCCTCGCGTATTTATTTTTGGAGGTAAAGCTGCGTCAGCTTATTATAATGCGAAAAAAATTATTAATCTTATCAACGATATTGCGGTGAAGATTAATAATGACGAGCGTATTAAAGATAAACTAAAAGTGATCTTCATTCCTAATTACGGCGTGAGCTTAGCGCAACATATTATTCCTGCTGCGGATTTATCTGAACAAATATCTTTAGCTGGCACAGAAGCTTCTGGTACAGGTAATATGAAATTTGCGTTAAATGGTGCGCTAACTATCGGAACTCTGGATGGTGCTAATATTGAAATTGGTGAGCATGTTGGTTTTGAAAATATGTTTATCTTTGGTCATAACGCACAAGAAGTTGCTGAGTTAAGACAGCGTTATTCGCCACGTCGCTATTATGATGAAGATGTTGAGCTACATACAGTGCTCAATCAAATCGCTAATGGCTTCTTTAATCCAACTTCTCCAGATAGATACAAATCAATTTTCGATAGCTTAATTGAGTTTGGCGATCATTATCAGGTATTAGCTGATTATCGTAGCTATGTGGATACTCAAGATAGTGTTGATGTTCTCTATCAAGATGAAGATGCTTGGTTGAAAAAATCTGCATTAAATATCTGCCAAATGGGCTATTTTTCTGCAGATCGTGCAGTAACAGAGTATATGCAACGAATTTGGAAAGCTTCTGCAATTACCTTGTAAAAAATAAACTTATTTTCTAAGGAAAGAACGTAACCGCGCTTTATTGCGCGGTTTTGCTTTTATTGTTCAAGACTGAATAAGATTAGATTTTAATGCGGTAAGCACAACGTCTTGCACCTTCTAAGATATATTCAACACGTTGTAATTCTACCCCTAGCGTTTCAGAAAATAGCTCTTTTTCTGTATTACAAAAACCTTGGCAAACTTTAGCTGCGGCACATATTGGGCAATGATCTTCAATAAACAGGTATTCGTTATCTTTTACTTGTTCCCAGTGTGCCATATAGCCTTCTTGACTACGCAGAGAAGCCAAAATATCTAAGCGTTCTGTTAGTTCATCAGCTTCTCTTATTGCTTGTGTGTAGCGTTCATAGCTCTGTTTTTTTCGTGCAAGAATAATTTTATCAATCGCATCTTCACCCAATTCTTCACGAATAGTCATCAGAATTTGTGCTGTTAATTCAGCATGAGTATCTGGAAATTGCTTTTGCCCTAATTCTGTTAAGTGCCAATATTGAATAGGTCGTCCAACCCCTCTTGGCTCAGTTATTGCTTCAACCAATCCTGCGCTGGCAAGCTTTACAAATTGTTGCCTTGCCGCTTCGCTACTTGTACCAAGACGTTGGCCAACATCATTTGCTTGCATTGGCCCATGTTTTTTAATTAAAAACAGAATTTTATCGCCAACACTACGTTGAGCAGGATAATTATATTCCAAGTTTTTTCTTGACATATTAGACGTCTCAGTATTTATTAATCCAAGTTTTACCTTGGTAATTTAACGAAGCTATGTCGTAATAGCAATAAAAGAAGGATGTTTTTTCTAATGATCCCAGATAACAATAGCCAATGGCGTGATCTTTTCTCAGGGAGAAATGGGGCAATTTCATTTGCACTTTCCTTTGGTGTCGTGATCCACGCAATTAATATTTTAATGGTAACCACGATTTTACCCTCAGTTGTAACCGATATTGGCGGAATGGGATTATATGCATGGAACACCACGCTATTTGTTGCGGCCTCTATTATTGGTTCGGTATTATCTGCACGCTTATTAAGTTTATTAGGTGCCAAAGGTGCCTATTTGATAGCAACAGTACTTTTTTTTATTGGTAGTTTGTTGTGTGCAATAGCACCTAAAATGGAAGTCATGCTAATTGGTCGATTTGTTCAAGGCCTTGGTGGTGGGCTTTTATTTGCACTTTCCTACGCCATGGTGAATATCGTTTATGATCAAGCACTATGGCCAAGAGCAATGGCATTAATTTCAGGAATGTGGGGGGTTGCTACATTAATTGGCCCTGCTATTGGTGGAATTTTTGCTCAATTAGATGCTTGGCGTTATGCCTTTGGTATTATGTTACCTATCATGCTTTTTTATGGTATTTACCTGTGGTTTATCTTACCAAAGAATGACAACGAGGCTCCAAAATCATCATCACAAAGTCTGCCTTATCTTCAGCTAATAATTTTAACAGCAGCAGTTTTGCTTATTTCATCAGGTAGCCTTTCTTCTTCACTCATCATCAACTTACTCAGTATCGTGGTGGTATTTGGTTTAATTGGTTTACTTATTTTTTGTGAGAAACGCCTTTCTGTTCGGTTATTACCGTCAAATACTTTTAAAGGTCTTTCTTTACATGCTCTTTTATATCTGACTATCTCGTTATTAGCGATTGGCATGACATGTGAGATCTTTGTCCCTTACTATCTACAAAGCTTGCATATGCAAACACCTTTAGCTTCTGGTTATATGAGTGCATTAATGGCGTTAGGCTGGACAGTTGCTGAAGTGATTAGTGCAAGTTGGCAAGGCGCTAAAATGCGTTTTAGTATTTTAAGTGGTCCTATTATTGTTTTTGCTGGTTTATTAGCGTTAGCTTTCGTTATTCCAAATCCACTGCTGCAATCGGAAAATGCGGTTAGTCTTTCTATTATATTATTCGCTTTATTCTTAGTGGGATATGGTATTGGTTTTGGTTGGCCACACCTATTAACACGAATATTACAAGCCGCATCAGAACAAGATAAAGATATTGCAGGTGCTTCGATTACCACGGTACAGTTATTTGCAACTGCACTCGGTTCTGCTCTTGCTGGTATGATAGTTAACTTAAATGGCTTTAATAGCGGTACACCGGAAGGACTTTCTTCTTCTGCATCTGCCCTTTTCTTATTTTTAGCATTCGCACCATTAATAGCGATTTATACAGCGTGGAAAATAACGCGGTGCTCATACTAAAGCTTCTATAGTCAAATAATTAAGAGGTGATTTTTTCACCTCTTTTTATTTTTTGTTTACATTATCTTTTTACAGCTTACATATTTCATTCTTTTTTTATCTTTAAATTAAAAATAAATATAATCGTGCATTTTATAAAAGACGTATTTACTTATTAGTCTAATAATATAATAAAGTATTATTTTTATATATTTAGGATAATGAAATGATCAATGTTTTATTTGGAAATAAATGCAGAATATCTCATAAGATAGATCAGAAAAAATCAGTAAAGATTGATGAAATTTCAAACTATCAAGCGTTGTTAAAAAATATTAATGATGCGAAAAATACATTTGCCACATTGAAATACAAAGAAAAACAGATAGATATCAATCTTAAAGATGTAAGTCAAAGACTCACAATTATGATGCTAGAAAGCACAGTAAAAGATTTAGACTCGCCAATAACTAAGAAGCTGACACTAGAACAGATGATAGGAAAATGGGAACAAGAAGAAAGAGTTACGCTTATATCAGCCATAATTAATAGAGAAATTGATCATATTTTTGCTAAAAAAGGTACACGTTTAACAGATGAAAATCGAAAAAAAATATTCGATGAATTGAGCAAGGAATATCACATTGAAATAAATAGTAAATGTGCCCAAAGTTCCATTATTCAATCACTATTACGTGATACTCAAGTAATGGAGAAAATATCATCACTAAAGATAGATGATATATTAAGAAATAATTTAGCTATTAAAACTCTTAATAATGAATTATTAAAAATAGAAAACAATTCTCAAGAAAATAATAATACCATTAGTAATATTTCTAATGATAATAATATGATGATAAATATCGAGTATTCAAAAATAAAAGGAGATTTGTATAACGATTTGGCAAAAAGTGTTTATAACACATTGTTTTATAATGATAAAATCAAACCAGTCTCTTTTGAAGATATCATTCAAAAAGTCAATTATTTAACATTAAAACAATGACAAGATCATAACCGTTCTTTGATTTTTTTATAAAAAAATTTATTGGCAAATAAGTAAATGAACTATTGATCTAATATTAGACATTATGTATAAATAAGTATACATTTTATCTAACTTAAGTGAGATAGGAAAATACCATGGCATCACATCTTACACTACAAAATATTGAAACCCTTGCCTCACCTGGTGGGCATTACTCTCATGTTGTTACTGCAAATAATATGTCATTTATTTCTGGACTATTGCCTTTAGATAAACAAGGAAACCCATTGGCAAACAAGCCAGTTGAAGTTCAAATCACACAAGTTCTTGAAAATTTAAATGCCTGTCTTCTCGGAATAAATGCAAAGAAAACCGATATTGCTCAAGTAAAAGTCTATGTGACTGATATTAATGAATGGCCCGTTGTTAATGAGTTATATGCAAAATGGATTGGCGAACATAGACCCGCAAGATTAGTCGCTGGCGTAAAAGAATTACATTTTGGAAGCAAAATTGAAATTGAAGCCGTGGTGATCAAGGAGTAATCTTATGAATAAGCTACCTATTCCTACCTATAAAGATGTTGCACAGGCCCATCAACGCATTTTGCCTTATCTTAATAAAACACCTATTTTAACTTCTCGTACTATTAATGCGCTAACCGGGGCGCAGTTTTATTTTAAATGTGAAAACTTTCAGCGTATGGGCGCATTTAAATTTCGGGGGGCAATAAATGCGTTATCACAATTTACCACACAGCAACGTAAAATGGGTGTCGTGACTTTCTCATCAGGTAACCATGCGCAAGCTATTGCTTTATCAGCAAAATTATTAAGTATTCCTGCAACAATTATCATGCCAGAAGATGCGCCAAAGGCTAAAATGGAAGCGACAAAAGGCTATGGTGGTCGTGTGATCACCTATAACCGTTATACAGAAAATCGTGAAGAAATTGGCCAACATCTGGCACAAAAAGAAGGATTAACGTTAATTCCACCTTATGATCATCCTCATATTATTGCAGGGCAAGGTACTGCAGCAAAAGAGCTATTTGATGAAGTTGGTGAATTAGATATGCTATTTGTTCCATTAGGTGGTGGTGGTTTACTTTCTGGCTCTTTATTATCAACCAAAGCCCTCTCACCAGATTGTAAAATATTTGGCGTTGAACCTTTAGCAGGAAATGACGGACAACAATCATTACGTAAAGGCGAAATCATTCATATTGATACTCCGAAAACAATTGCAGATGGTGCGCAAACACAACATCTAGGCAATTATACTTTTGAGATCATTCGTAATAATGTGGATGATATTTTAACAGCAACAGATGAAGAGTTAATTTCGGCTATGCAGTTTTATGCCCAGCGAATGAAAATAATTGTAGAGCCAACGGGCTGTTTAAGTTTAGCAGCAGCTCGTCAATTTAGTGATAAATTAAAAGGTAAGAAAATCGGAATTATTATCAGCGGTGGTAATGTCGATATCGCACAATATGGTCGTTTTTTAGCACAATAAAAAGATGTTATTAATAATTAAAAAAAGCAGTATGGATTATTTTTCATACTGCTTAAAATCATAAATATATTGCCACTCAATTAAGATAACGAAGATGTTTTTTGCTTAGTCTCTTTTAATTAAGTGAAAAAGTGATCCCTGCTTCTTTACACAATTGTGTTAAACTCTCTTTTAATTGTTGATTTTCTTCAGGTAATAAATCGAGTTGTGGCAAACGCATATGACCGCCATCTAAACCACGCATGGTTAATGCTGATTTAAATATTGCCATATTTGCCCCTGATTTTAGTGCATCACTAAATTTCACACAAAATTGTTGCCAGTGTTTTGCTTCTTGATGATCACCTGCAATATAGGCTTTATACATCTTCACAAATGGTTCAGGGAATACACAAGCACAACCTGAAACAGTACCATCACAACCTGCATCTAATAGACCTAGGAATAATTTATCGTAGCCATGAAGCACTGAAAAATTATCAGCTACAGCAAGGTAACTTAATGTTGTATTGTTATCAGCAAAACTGTATTTAATCCCAATCACATTTTTACACTGTTGTTGTACTTTTGTCGCTAATTCAGGCTTGATATTATTTGCCGCACATTGTGGAATGTTATACAGATAAACAGGGAAATTATCCGGCACACTGTTTGCCACCGTCACAAAATAATTTTCTAATTCTCTGTCTGTCGCACCAAAAAATTGTGGTGTCACTACACCAATACCATCAGCGCCAATTTCAACGGCATGTTTCGCTAACTCAATGGTTTCACTTAATGTCATTGCGCCAACATGAATAAAAACGGGTAAGCGTTTATTAGCTGTTTCGACAACAGTTTTTGCAACACTTTTACGCTCTGAAGCTGATAAACGTAGCATCTCTCCCGTAGTGCCACAAGGATAGAGGCAATCAACACCTTGAGTGACTAACATATCTGTTAATGTAGATAACGCATTAATATCCACTTGATCGTTCGAATCAAACGGAGTAACCATTGCCACTGTAACGCCAAATAATTTTTTCATATTAAGACCTTTATTAAATCAGATTGCTTCAACAATAACTTTAATTGCCAACATGCCAGGATCATCTAAACCAATAGATTTTTCTGGAAACATACGCGCTCGACCTAATAAATTAGGTTTTTGACGAAATTCAGTAAGCGTATTATCAATACTGAATAAGGCTGCCGCTTTTAATTCCGATAGAGATAAAACAGGTTTTAGCGCTTCAGATAATTGGTAAATAATATCAAGTACCGATTTTTGCCCTAACTCCCCTTTTCCTCTCGCCATCATGCTTTGATACGCGACAGTTAAAAGTGGTGAAATATCGGTGGGGGCTATTTCTTGCAGTTGATTTTCTTTGCAATATTTCGCCATTGCCATAAAAGCAGTCGCTTGCAACGTACCAAAAGAAGAAGCGCAGGCTTTTTGTAGTGATTTACTGCATTGAAAAAGTGATTTACTTAAATCGTCAGGCCAATCTTGTGCATCATCTGCAATTTGCCGCCACCCTTTTTGCATGGTGATCCCTAAATCACCATCACCTAAACGACTATCAGCTTCACACAACATTGACTGTGATTGCTCACAAGCAATAGCAATACGTGCAACGCCTTGTTTTAGCATATCAAGAGTGATATTCATCGCTAGACTCTCCAAAATGCACAATAAGCTGGTGCATTCATTAAAGCTTCGAGTTCATCATCTAATTTACACAGCGTTAAACTTACCCCCGTCATTTCCATTGATGTGGCATAACGGCCGACTAATGGATGAATAATCGTAGCACCTGTTTTTTCAATAAGCTGTGCAACTTTGTTATATAGAATATAGAGCTCTTCAAGAGGTGTTGCGCCTAATGAATTGACTAACACTGAAACCTTATCATTTGCTTTGAATGATAATTCAGCTTGCAGACGGTCGAACATTTCTTGGGCAATTTCATCAGCGCTGCGTAACTTATCACGCCAAATTCCCGGTTCACCGTGAATTCCCATGCCCATTTCCATTTCATCCTCACCAATTTCAAAGGTAGGATGTCCTACCGCTGGTAAGGTACAAGATGTTAACGCACAACCAATCGTTCGGGTATTTTCCATGGTTTTTTGAGCAATACGTGTTACTTCATCAAGTGAAGCCCCTTCTTCTGCTTTGGCGCCCGCCATTTTAAAACCATAAACCATCCCAGCTACACCACGGCGTTTATGCGCCTCTTCAGGCTTTGCTGAAGCAACATCATCCGCAGCTAATACCGTTGTGCAACGAATATTATCTTCAAAATCAACCGTTTCAGTTGCCATATCAAAATTCATTACATCGCCACCGTAATTGCCATAAAGTAGCAATACGCCTAAGCCGCTATTTGCTTCACGAATAGTATCGGCCATTAAATCCGCTGAAGGTGAAGCAAAAACATCTCCCACAGCAGCTGCATCTAATAAACCTTTACCGACATATCCTGTGAATACTGGCAAATGGCCAGAGCCTCCGCCTGTTACAATACCCACTTTCGGCTTATCTGCTTTTTTTGAACGAGCAATCAATCTTGGCTGTGGTTGACGATAAATATGGCTATGTGCAAGACATAAACCGGCTAATGTTTCATCGACATAATTTTCTGGCTTATTTAATATTTTTTTCATTCGATCACCCGATATTTTTATTTATCTGCTGATTTCTAACATCTTAAAAAACGTTATTTTGTTTATTTAAAATGAGCTTTCCCTGATACTTAAAAAGTATCTTTATATTTAATTTATTTGGTATAAAAACGAGATGCGTTATTTAGCTTTCAATGCACCTCTAATTTGCATAATAACAATGAGAAAAAATGCACTGGCTAATACCATCGAAATAGGTCTATTAACAAAATTAATAAAATCACCATCAGATTTCATTAATGATGAGAGTAAGTTCTTTTCTAACATAGGCCCTAATATCATGCCTAAAATAATTGGCGAGATTGGGAATTTTCGTTCTTGAAGGAAATAGCCAATAACACCCATAACTAACATAACCACAATAGAAGACATCGTATTTGTGATTGCATATGAGCCAACGATACTAAATAGAATGATTGCTGGGTAAATAATCGCATTATCGATAGCAACAATTTTCTTCAACAAATTGACAACAATAAAAGCAATCGGAAGTAAAATAAGATTAGCAATAAAAAAGATAATAAAGACAGCATACAATTTATCGGGATTAAATAAGAATAACGTTGGTCCCGGTTGCATATCTTTCATATATAGTACACCGATAATAATTGCAGCCGCAGAATCACCGGGAATACCAAAGACTAGAGATGGGATCCAACTTCCGGCTAAGCTTGCATTATTACTTGCTGATGCATCAACAATACCTTCCTCAGAGCCATGACCATATTTCTCTGGTTTTTTAGAGAGTTTCTTTGAAACAGCATAAGAGATCCACGCTGCAATATCGGCTCCAGCACCAGGTAAAGCACCAATTAATGTTCCTATTATTCCGCTACGGAAAATGCCGCCCTTACGTTGACGAACAACCCCCCCCACACCTTTAAAGATATTGTAAGAGTTATTTTCCACATTCACTTCTGTTAGTGTAATTTGCTTTTCTTTCCAACGTTCAACGTAATATTTGATAGCACCAGAAATAGCAAATAACCCTATCATTGCTGGAATAAAGCTGACACCTTGCATTAAAGAAACTTCACCGAAAGTAAAGCGGGCTTGACCTGTAAACTCATCATAACCAATGGTGGCTAATGCAATACCAAAGAACAGAGCTAATAAGCTTTTTCTAATATGAGAGCCGGAAACAATAGTTGCACAACTTAAACCGATTAGAGACAACCACATATATTCGTAAGAGCTAAATTTTAAAGCAAATTCAGCTAATATTGGTGCTGTTGAGGCTAATATAATCGTACCAATTACGCCACCAATCACAGAGCTGGTTAATGACATACCCAATACACGATTTGTTTTACCTTCTTTAACTAAGGAATGTGCATCATTGGTATAAGCTGCCGATGCAGGTGTACCCGGAATATTTAATAAGGCTCCGGGAATGTCCCCTGCAAATATAGATGATGCTCCAACGGAGATCATTAAGGCTAAAGCAGGAATGGGTTCAAGAAAAAAAGTAAACGGTACCATTAATGCAATAGCCATTGTTGACGTTAATCCGGGAATTGCACCAACAAATAAGCCAAATAAACAGGCACCAATAACGACAAGAATTGTTGTGTAATCAATATAAGCAAGTGCGCTAATTAATATATCCATACTGTTGTTCTCTATTTATGAAAATAGCTGAGGCAGCGGTACTAACAGTACAGCGGTAAATAAGTAATACACACCTAACACCACTCCTGCCGAAATAATAAAACTATATATAGGTTTTACTGTTGCATATTTCATCATTAATGGTGCTGTAATAATTAATCCGGTTAAAATAAATCCCAAATAATCAGATGCAAGCACATAAAAAAGAATAATACTGATAATTAATAAGACAAATTTTATTTCATGCCACGTCACTAATGGAATATCACTTTCTTGTTTACGTGAAAATATATCTATTAATGAAAATAGGATCATGCCACCGCCAATAATAGAAGGCATAAACGCAGCACCATATTCACTAAAATCGCCTAATGAATATGCACTATAAACAATAAGGAATAAACCAAAGCAACAAAATATGAGCGATAGAATATGACGATTTAGCATAGGCATAAAAACGGCTGTTGCTCAGCCGTTCCCTCAGTTATTTCTTTATAATTTCGCCAAACTTTTTATCTTCATTGGCCATAAATTGAGTGGCATCATCGCCATATAATTCGATAACTTCAAAGCCTTGTTTATTTGCAAATTCGGCTAATTCACCAGAGGCATATACTTTTTTCATGGCCGCGGTAAGTTTATCTTGTACTTCTTTATCAAGACCTTTAGGGGCAACTAACATATTCCACGCTTGCAGATCCCAATTATAAGCTGTAGCTTCTTTGAATAAGGGTACATCTGGGTAGAAAGCCGACTTTTCATTGGACATAATGGCCATATGTTTTACTAATCCCGCTTTTACCATACTATCGGCTTCACCTAATGAAGATGTCACTATATCAACACCCCCTGATGCTAATTCTTGTAACGCCGCACTCGCACCTTGAGAAGGAATAAAGCGAATAGCATTATCTGGTAATCCAGCCGCACGCAACATACCAATAGTATTCAGATGCCAAATTGAATTTAAGCCACTACCTGATGCTTTTAATTTACCTGGATTTGCTTTCGCATAATCAATAATTTCTTGTGCATTTTTAAATGGCGAAGATTTTCCAACTTGCAATCCACCATAAATAACGGCAAGACGTGTAATCGGTGTGTAATCTTGATATGTTAAATTCGTCATTCCCTGATGATGCATCATGGTAATTTCAACTGTTGCAATTCCTAATGTGTAGCCATCAGGTTTTGCATTTTTAATGGCATCATGACCTACAACACCACTGCCGCCAGTTTTATTGACTACATTAACAGTAACGCCTAATTCTTCTTGTAGTCCTTTTGCTGCTAAGCGTGCAACCGTATCGGTATTACCACCTGCAGCCCAAGGAACAACAATAGTAATCGGTTTTTCAGGGTATTGCGCGAAAGCCGGAAGTGTAAAAATGGAACTGCATAGGGTAAATGCCAGAAGTGTTTTTTTCATTATATGCACCTTTTCTCATTGCAGATTATTTGTGGCCGAATATCTTCAAGCCTTGATTTAAGGCGAGCCTGAACTTGGGAAAGCACAGGCATTGCTGTTACGCCTTTTTGTTCTATAAATGCAGAGAGGAAAGCACTGGCAAATAATACACTCTCATGCATTGTGCCTCCTGCTGCTATCTTTGATGCAAATGCGCCATTAAACGCATCTGTTGCTGCCATCGTATCTACGCGTAACGATGGCATCGGTGGAATATGAAATGTGGCTCGACCATCAAAATAAACCACACCAAGCTCATCCATATAAATAATCACTTTCTTACTTTCGTCACCGGAAATAATATTGATCGCCTGCTTTGCATCATTAATATCGTTTATTTCAAAGTCAGCCCAATGAGATGCTTGGTTCGCATTTAAAGTAATAAAATCAAGATACAAATAAAGTTGTTTTAGGTTTTCGTTATAAGGCGCAACATTTAGTATGATGATCTTATTAACCGACTTAGCAAATAAGGCGGCTTTAATATTGGCTTCTATATTAATTTCGCCTTGGAGCAATAACACATCGGCTTCACTGACATACGGCAATGAAATATCAATCTCTTGTTCAGAAAAAGTGTTATTTGCGCCTAGATAAGTTGCTGTAATATTGTTTTGTGTTTTGTCAGCTAAATAACTAATCGAACTGCCTGTTGGCTCGGTTTCTGTTTGAAAAATAGTGAAAGAATCAATGCCACTTTCTTGTAAATATTTATAAGCATATTTACTAAAATGATCTTCACCGACTTTTGTTATTAAATGGACTTTGGCATCAGAAAAACTTGCTGCCATCGCCTGATTTGTTCCTTTACCACCAGGACCTATCGAATTGCTTTTTGAATTAACTAATTCACCAACTTTCGGAAAAGATTCGACATTGGCGATGATATCTACTACAAACGATCCTAAAACACAGACTTTACCTTCCGGTTTTCTATCTTTACGTTCTCTAACAATTAATAAGTCGTGCAATAAACATGAAATATCAAAACTATCACTGAATTTACTTATTTTTTTAATTTCTTGTTTCCCTAGTATGGCGCCACCATGACAACGTTTGATCAACCCTTCTCCTTCAAGGTATTTCAAATCGCTACGGATAGTCTCCAATGTGACACTGAATTTCTCCGCAAGCTGAGCCACTTTAACTTTCTTTTGTTCCCTGATGATGGTGTAAATTTCCTGCCGCCGTTCTTCTGAAAACATATAAAGTGCCTCCGTATCATTGATAACGAGAATAAGGAGATCAGGTCTGTGATTCTGCGATGGTATTCAAAACAAAAAACCAAAAACAGAAGCAAAACCAAATCGAAGCAATTTAGATCACATTTTTTTAACACAACATCAATTGGTATACGTTAAAAATGAGAGGTGAAACGAGTCGGATAATGAATGGTAATACAGAAAAGAGAGGTAGAATCAGCCGTTCAAAGACGGATGATAAAATAACGAACTACATTAATACAAAAATGATTATTTTTAAATGTAAATATTACGTTAAATAAAATCACCTTTAGTATTCAGTTTAATAAGGCATTAAGAAGATAAAAACCAACCAAGGTCAGTAAAACCACTATTAATGTATTGCGTATTTTAAGCGCTAATCCTACACATAATAAAGTTCCCCAAAGATAAGGGTTATCTAAAATACCTTTAAATTCGCCTTTTTCTAACAGTACAATTGGCGCACAGATTGCGGTTAATAAACAGGGTGCAGAGTATCCTAAGGCTTGTCTGATCACTGGCGGTAATTTGACAGGTACTGCTGGTTCGAGAAAGAAATAACGCAGCATGAAAATGACCAGTGACAAAATTAATAATAACGACCATGTCATTTTTGCTCTCCTCTTATTCTTGCAACACAAACCGCGATAAACATACCTGTTAGCCCACCAATAACGACACCACCCTCTATATTTAACCAACTGAAAACAATTGAAAGGCAAAATGAGACAATAACACCGACTAACGTACTAAATGTTTTTATTAACGGGATCACAATTGCCAATAACGTAGCAACAATAGAGAAATCAAGATGATAACGTGATAAATCAGAAACTTGGCTTGCCATAATAATGCCAACAATACTGACCGCTACCCAGGCTAAATAAAAACATAATCCTGCACCGATCATATAAGCAGGTGTTAGTTTCACTTTAGGTTGTGCTGATACTGCAAAAAGCTCATCCGTTAATAAAAAACCTATCGTAATGCGTTGATACCATTTTAAATGAGCAACATGAGGGCGTAAGGTTAAACCATATAAAAGATGTTGGGCGGTAATAAAAAAGACAGAAACAATAATGGTTAGCATCCCTGCTCCAGAAACAACTAACCCTAATGTTACTAATTGCGCCGCACCTGCAAAAACAATGGCAGACATTCCGACACTTTGTGCAAAGGTTAATCCTGCATCCACAGCCATTGAACCTGCGAGTATTCCCCAAGGGATCACCGCAAGGCATAAAGGCAAAACATGTAAAGCGCCTAAACCAAAGGCACGCATAGTTTGCTTATCTTCAGTGTTATTTTTGATTTTTTCCATTTACCTGTCTTCACGTCTAATACATTAATTCTATAGAGAATGATTATCAGTCAGTAAAGATAAATGGGATTGTATAAAATTGCTCTTTTAATTTTTTATTACAACAAGGGGGATTTTAAAGAGGAAGATAATCGAAGCCCTTTTAAATAGTTTCCCGGTGTAACACCAATAGCGTTTTTAAAATGACGATGGAAATGGCTTTGATCTGAAAAACCACAACGTTGTGTTACATCAGTAAGTGTATGACCTAAAGAGAGTAACTGCCTTGCTTTACGAATTCGGGCTTGAATAAGCCAAGCATGGGGGGTCATACCTATTTCTTTTTTAAACTGACGTAAAAAGTGCCATGGACTTAAATTCACCATTTCAGCTAACGTGTTGAGTGAAAACTCATTTTCAGGTGTGTCATTCATTAATTCACTCACCCACTGTAACCGTTGCCCTATAGCACTTAAGGGCTTTTCTTGGGTTCTTGTTTTGCTATAACGCAAAATCAACATTGCCATTGTTGAAAGCAATAGCGATTCTTTTAAAAGATAATTATTAGGCTGTTCCAGTAATGAAAAAAGTAATAAAAGTTGCTGACTTAAACCAGGATCGTGAATAACAGCATCAGGAAACCAAGGCGTGGCACCCTGCTCTTGTTGTAGATCACGCGTTAATGTTTGCAGATATTCTGGTGTGGGATAAATAGCTTGATAAGCCCAACCAGATTCAACCGCAGAGGAGCCGGTATGAACTTCATCTGCATTAACAATAATGATATCTCCTTTAGGAGCGATATGTTCGCTTCCTGTGCGATAAAACTGCTGTGCGCCATCATCAATTACACCAATACAGAAGCCTTCATGGGTATGGCGAGAGAAAGTTTGGTGTAAATATTCAGCTTGCAGATAAGCAAGGCTATTCAGCTCAGGAAGGTGGATAAGTTTAGCCTGCTCTTGGCGCATTGAATATTGACTCCATCAACAGTAAAAATCATCAGCTTGTATCATAAACACTATACTGATGATTGCATAAAATTGCTCAGTCTTACTCATGTCGTTGATGAATTTTTGCTGGAACAAAAATTTGATGAACTTCTAAGTTTGTCTGGTTAATTAATCCCATAACCAATCGGAAACAGTGTGATGCTAATTCAGGATTATTTTGTGCAATAGTATCTATTGGTATTGATAATGAATCATACAAATAGTGATCATCAAAACCGGCTAAATAGACTTCATTTTGCATAATTTTATTTTGACTTAGATAGCGCAACACGCCATCCAATAAGCCACAAGCAGAAGTAAAAACAAACTTAGGCGATCGTCCTAACGATGCACACAAAGAGCCAAACATTTCATAACCTGAACTTGGGTGATAATGCCCATGTATGATCCACTCTGATTTTAGATTGATTTGTGCTTGTGAAAGCCCTTGGGTGAAACCTAAAAGACGATCTTTAGTTGGTGAAAGCGTTGATTGCCCACCAAGGAAATAAAACTCATCAATACCTTTTGTCGAAGCAATTTCTGCAATAATTTGTTGTGTTGCCGTTATTGAATCGGTGACAACAAAAGGTAATGTTGTTCCTTCAAAATACCGGTCAAATAACACAACAGGTATTTGCTTACTTAAACGTTGATATTCAAAATCACTTTGTAAACAAGAAGCCACAATCAAACCATCTATTTGACGTGATAATAGATGTTCTATTGCCAGCGTTTCTTGAGCCGCATTTTCATCAGTACAAGAAATAAGTAATTGAATACCTGCTTCTCTGCATAATATTTCTAGTTCATACGCCACAGAAGCAAAACCATAGTTAGTAATATCAGGAATAACCAACCCTAATGCATAACTACGATTATCACGTAAAGAGCGAGCATGAATATTAGGCTGATACTGATATTGTTCAGCAATAGCCGTAATACGCGCGATAGTATCATCAGATACACGCATTTCTTTACCACGGCCATTTAATACTAAACTTGCCGTTGTTTTTGAAACGCCCGCTAATTTTGCAATATCGGTGATCGTGATACGTTTTTGTTTTTTCACTATTATTCTACTTAATGTCACGTTCGCTAAACTTAAACTGTTTTATTGTTTATATAATTGGATCTAACTGAGTAATGCATTCTTTAATGGCCAAGCTGTGAGGTTTATTGTGTCTTTTCCCAAGAAACAAATAGTCTGTTTTTCTAAAGGGAAAAAACGGCTACTCATCACACCGGCTCCGCCATTAAAGAAAATCTCTACACTGGAGCTATCACATAATATTTGAAGATGTTTTATATCACCAGACCAGAAACGTGATTGCCACTCCCCATTTTTAACACTACGGCGTTTTAACACGGCTTGATCATCTTCAATGAATAAAGCAAGAGTATCAGAAAAATAAATAGTAAGAGAGCCAAATAGCTCTACTTCAAATTCAAACGAAAATCCGCTGATATCTGGCGCATCATCAGCAATACCCTGCCAATATGCTGGCTTTTGTCTTAATTGCTGTAACTCTTTTACGGGTTGTTGATAAAGCTTCCCTTCTTTTATATGTAATTCGCGAGGGCAAGTCATTTGGTGAATCCAGCTATTAGCAATAGTCGGTTGATACATCTCTTCACCATCAGGAACTCCCATCCAACCAAATAATAAACGTCTGCCATTCACTAATGTTGTTTGAGGTGCGTAAAACTCAAAACCTGCATCTAGTTCGACTAAATCACCATGCTGAAATTGCAATGTTGAATAATCAAAATCCCCGATTAAATAGGCACTAGAATGCGAATTTAAAAATCGTTGTTGTTCTCTTTTTATCCCTTGGGGACATGTTAATAAAATAAAGCGATCATCTAGTTCAAAGAGATCTGGACATTCCCACATATAACCCGCATCAGCTAACCCGCCTAAATAACTTCCCGCTAACTCGCCGACTAATTGCCATTGATATAAGTGAGATGCACGATAGAGTAAAACTTTACCCTGTTTATCTAAGTTCTGCGCGCCTAATACCATGTACCAGACATCATTATATTGCCAAATCTTCGGATCACGGACATGACCACTATAGCCTTCAGGAAGCCCTAATACAGGCCCTAACTTATCAAAACTTCCCTGTTGATTTTCAACGGCTAAACATTGCCATGCTGTACGTGAGCCATCCTCAAATTTGACATTACCGGTATAGCAAAGAGTTAATTTCCCTTGATAGATCACGGCACTACCAGAATAACAGCCATCTTTGTCATAAAATTCATCAGGTAGTAAAGCAATAGGTTGATGCTGCCAAGTAATCAAATCCTTTGAGCGCCAATGACCCCAACATTTATGTTTATGCTCACAAGACAAAGGGTTCCATTGATAAAACAGATGATAATATTCACCATCAAAACAAAATCCATTGGGATCATTTAATAACCCAGTTACTGGCGCTAAATGCCAATGTGGATAATATTTATCTTTTATGGCTTTAGCGCTATTACGCATGACCGATTGTAAAATCGCAGATAACCCTTCGTTTGTGTTCATTTATGCAGACTCCACTTTGTATTTCAGCAAAAGAGAGATAACAAACGCAGTCACAAAGGCAATCACAAGGCCAATAATATAGTTCATAATTGAACCTGCTTGCACGATTGCAATACCTGGAATAGCAGTCAACCCTACGGCTGTCATATAAACATGCGATCCTACAACCCAAGCACCGCCAGCTGCACCACCAATTAACGCAGCAATAAAAGGTTTTCCATAACGTAAGTTAATCCCGAAAATTGCCGCTTCAGTGATACCTAACATAGCGGAAAAACCAGATGGGATTGTGATTGCTTTAATTTTTGCATCATTAGTTTTAAACCAAACGGCTATACAAGCACCACCTTGAGCAATATTTGCCATTGCCCAAATCGGCAATAAAAAGTTAACCCCAATATTAGGGTTACCTAATAAACCCGCTTCGACAGCATGAAAACTGTGGTGAATACCCGTAATAACAATCACAGAATAAAGGCCACCAAAAATCAGCCCTGCTATCCAACCCGCTTGTGTAATTAAGGTACTTAATAATAGTGAAATACCATCACCTAAAAGGCGACCAACAGGCCCTATGACTAATAACGCCACAAAGCCCGAAATAATAACGGTTAAAAATGGCGTGATAATTAAATCGAGAGCATTAGGAACAACTTTACGTAATTGTTTCTCCAATACACTCATAAACCAAACGGCAAGCAAGACTGGAAAAACAGTACCTTGATAACCAATCATTGCCACCTCTAACCCAAAGAAGTTCATGGTGTTAAAACCAGCGGCAACGCCCCATGCGTTAGTTAATGCAGGATGCGTTAAAATTCCACCTAATGTAGCGCCAAGATAAGGATTTCCGCCAAACTCTTTTGCCGCAGTAAAACCAATCAAAATAGGCAAAATAATAAATGCCGCAGAGCTACACATATCTAACATAATATAGAGTGCATTATCAGGGCTCACCCACTGGTTAGTTTTCATTAACCCAAGTAACCCCATTAATAAACCCGATGCCACAATGGCAGGGATAATAGGTACAAAAATATTAGAAAGCAGTCTAGCTATTCGCTGAAATGGGTTAAGCTTTTTGGCTGCAATATTTGCCGCTTCAGATTTACTTGATTCACCAATACCCGCCGCAGCAATAAAGGCAGCATGCACTTTATTAACTAAGCCAGTACCAAAAATTACCTGAATTTGCCCCGCATTACTAAAACACCCTTTTACACCTTCTAATTTATTGATTGCCTCTTTATCAGCTTTAGTGTCATCGACTAATACAAGTCTTAAACGAGTAGCACAATGCGCCGCACTGGCAATGTTTTCAGCACCTCCCAATAAAGGTACTAGTTGGCGAGCAATATTCTCAATATTCATCATAGCCTCGGTAAGTCTTACTTCGTTTATAAACCAATCATTAATAGCAGTCACAAAAACTAAAACGGTTTAGCTAATAACATGATTAAATAAAAACCTATCTCGAATGGCAATAGATATACGAATAAAAGCGCTTTATTTGTGATCTAAACGACAAAAAAGACACATAGACAGTCTTAATTAGATAATAAAAAGGAAATTAAAATAACCTAATAGCTAAACAAATTATTTTTTATTTAGCTAAACAAATTAAAATAATGTTAAATAATTTTATTTTAGAAAAAAATATTCCATTCATTAATTTTATTGGCAAATTATCCAGTCAAATCTGATAGATAGTACATTATTATTTCGTCTATTCTCTGTTATCAGTAACATTATAATACTTCATCAATCGTTATATATTCTATTATATAGCAATATCAATCATTTGATTAAATTTAACTAATACAAAAACTTAAGTTAACCTCAAAAACTGGTAACGCTTGTAATAAATCACTTTTCTTTGATGTAAAGCAACTACAACTTTTAGAAAATACGTAGTATCCACATTAACAGTTGGGTTTTATTACCTACGTTAAAGTGCTTATTTTTTAACAACAATAACAATAATTATTTCTCTATAAGCTTGTTGGCTTCTTTTTTCTTAAAAATATAAATAATCAAGTGAGTAATGTATGAAAAACATCAAAGAGATGGCGTTACTTTCCACTCCCTTATCTCGCCGTCGTTTTGTAAAAACAGGTGCAGCGGGTGGTTTAGCAATAACTGCTGGGGGATTATCTCTTCCCTTTAATCAAGCCATCGCCACAGAGACAAAACCGACAACGAATAGCGAAAAAGTGGTGTGGAGTGCCTGTACAGTAAACTGTGGTAGTCGGTGCCCATTACGTATGCATGTTGTTGATGGTGAAATTAAATATGTAGAAACCGACAATACGGGTAATGATATCTACGAAGAATTACACCAAGTTCGTGCCTGTTTACGTGGTCGCTCAATGCGTCGCCGTGTTTACAACCCTGACCGTTTACGCTACCCAATGAAACGTGTGGGTAAACGTGGTGAAGGTAAATTTGAACGTATTTCATGGGATGAAGCCTTTGATACGATTTCAGATACCATGAAACGTTTGATTAAAGATTATGGTAATGAATCTATTTATTTGAACTACGGCACAGGTACTTTAGGTGGCACGATGACGAAGTCATGGCCACCAGGAGCAACATTAATTGCTCGTTTAATGAATTGTTGTGGTGGTTATCTTAATCACTACGGTGATTACAGTACGGCACAAATTGCGGCTGGCTTAAATTACACCTATGGTGGTTGGGCAGATGGTAATAGCCCTTCAGATATTGAAAACACCAAACTGGTTGTAATGTTTGGTAATAATCCAGGTGAAACACGGATGAGTGGTGGCGGTGTCACCTATTACGTTGAGCAAGCCCGTGAAAAATCTGATGCACGAATGATTATCATCGATCCGCGTTATACCGATACGGGTGCAGGTCGTGAAGATGAGTGGATACCTATTCGCCCAGGAACGGATGCAGCATTAGTCAATGCCTTAGCGTATGTCATGATCAAAGAAGACTTAGTTGATAAGCCTTTCCTAGATAAATATTGCGTAGGTTATGATGAAACCACTCTACCAGAAGGTGCGCCAAAAAATGGGCACTATAAAGCCTATATTTTAGGTGACGGCGCTGACGGTCAACCTAAAACACCAGAATGGGCAGCGCAAATTACAGGTATTCCCGCTTCACGTATTGTGAAATTGGCTCGTGAAATTGCAACAGCAAAACCAGCTTATATTACACAAGGATGGGGGCCTCAACGCCGTTCTAACGGTGAACTTGCTTCTCGTGCTATTGCGATGCTCTCTATTTTGACTGGTAATGTAGGAATTAACGGTGGTAATACTGGTGCTCGCGAAGGCTCTTACAGCATTCCTTTTGTTCGTATGCCTACGTTTACTAACCCTGTCACCACCAGCATTTCCATGTTTATGTGGACGGATGCAATCTTACGTGGCCCAGAAATGACAGCAACTCGTGATGGTGTTCGTGGTAAAGACAAACTTGATGTGCCTATTAAAATGGTATGGAACTACGCAGGTAACTGTTTAGTTAACCAACATTCTGAAATCAATCGTACTCACGATATTTTGCAAGACGATAAAAAATGCGAAATGATTGTGGTGATCGATAACCATATGACAGCATCTGCTAAATATGCCGATATTTTACTTCCTGATTGCACGGCATCAGAACAGATGGATTTCTGTATGGATGCATCGGCGGGTAATATGGCGTATGTAATTTTTGCAGATCAAGCAATAAAACCTCGCTTTGAAAGCCGTAATATCTATGAAATGACCAGCGAAATTGCAAAACGCATGGGTGTAGGTGAAAAATTCACTGAAAATCGTACTCAAGAAGAATGGTTACGTCACCTTTACGAACAATCTCGTCAAAACTTACCTGAACTTCCCACTTTTGAAGAGTTCCGTACTCAAGGGATCTTCAAAAAACGTGACCCTGAAGGTCATCATGTTGCTTATCGTAAATTCCGTGATGATCCTGAAAACAACCCATTAACGACACCATCAGGTAAAATTGAGATTTATTCTTCTCAACTTGCTGACATTAAAGCGACATGGGAACTTGCATCTGACGATGTCATTGATCCACTGCCGATTTATTCTGCTGGTTTTGAAAGTTATGGTGATCCAGCAATGGAAAAATATCCATTACAAATGACGGGTTTCCACTATAAATCACGTACTCACTCAACTTATGGCAACGTAGATGTTTTAAAAGCCGCATGTCCACAAGAAATATGGATAAACCCTGTTGATGCATCAAAACGAGGCATTAAACACGGTGATTTAGTACGTATTTATAACGATCGTGGTGAAGTTAGGATCAACGCAAAAGTGACACCTCGCATTTTACCCGGTGTAGTCGGTTTAAGTGAAGGTGCTTGGTATAACCCAGATAGTAACCGCATTGATCACGCAGGTAGCATTAACGTGTTAACGACACAACGCCCTTCGCCACTTGCCAAGGGTAATCCTTCTCACAGTAATCTTGTTGAAGTCGTCAAGGCGTAAGGAGTCTGGTTATGTCAACGCAATATGGTTTTTACATTGATTCAAGTCGTTGCACCGGCTGCAAAACCTGTGAACTGGCGTGCAAGGATTTTAAAAATTTATCCCCTGAAGTCAATTTCCGTCGGATCTATGAATATGCAGGTGGCGATTGGACTGAACAAGATGGCGTTTATACACAAAATGTTTTTGCCTATTACTTATCCATTTCGTGTAACCACTGTGATGATCCTGCTTGTGCAAAAGTTTGCCCAAGTGGTGCAATGCATAAACGTGAAGATGGCTTTGTTGTCGTTAATGAAGATATTTGTATTGGTTGTCGTTATTGTCACATGGCATGTCCTTATGGCGCACCGCAATTTGATGAAGTTAAAGGTCATATGACCAAATGTGACGGTTGTTATGAGCGTGTAGCTGAAGGCAAAAAACCGATTTGTGTTGAGTCTTGTCCATTACGTGCATTAGATATGGCACCGATTGAAGAATTACGCGCTAAATACGGTGATTTAGCTGAAATCGCCCCACTTCCTTCAGCAAAATATACCAAGCCAAATATTGTCCTTAAATTAAATGCCAATAGCCGTCCTGTGGGTGATACCACCGGTCATCTGGCAAACCCAGAGGAGGTGTAAGATGGTGGGATTGCATGAATGGCCACTGATGTTCTTTACTGTTATCGGTCAAAGTGTTGCTGGCGCTTTTATTATCATGGGATGCGCTATTCTTTCGGGGAAACTTTCTCCTGAAATGAACAGAAAAGTACATTACAGCATGTTTGGTCTTTGGGTATTAATGGGTATTGGTTTCTTATTATCCATGATGCATATGGGAACCCCATTACGCGCATTTAACTCATTACTTCGTCTGGGTCACTCATCATTAAGTAATGAAATTGCCAGCGGTTCAATTTTCTTTGCTCTGGGTGGGATCTACTGGTTACTGGCTGTACTTAATAAGATGCCGGCTGCATTGGGCAAATTATGGGTCGCCCTTGTGATAGTATTAGCTGCATTATTTATTACAGCAATATCTCGCGTATACCAAATTGATACCGTTCCAACATGGTATAACAGCTACACTACATTTAATTTTGTGCTAACCGCCTTTATCTGTGGCCCTATTTTAGCGGCACTTTTACTGCGTATTGCGGGTTTTAACCTCAATTGTGTCAGTGCATTGCCATTATTAAGTGTTATCGCAATTGTTGTGAGTGCTATTGTGGCAACATCACAATGCTTTGAATTAGGCTCTATTCAAACTTCTGTACAAAAAGCCGTAGATTTAGTCCCTAACTATGGTGCTTTAATGGGAATTAAATTAGTAGCTTTAGTTTTAGGCTTAAGTTGCTGGATTGCACCACTTCTGCGTAAAAATAACCCTTCTGTTGCTTTATTAGCATTGGGCTTTATTTTAGTGTTTGCCGGTGAGTTTATCGGACGCGGTGTGTTCTACGGTTTACATATGACTGTCGGTATGGCGGTGGTTGGTTAATTAAAAACACTGCCTTTAAACCGCCGTAATAGTTAAAAAGCCCACACTTTTTATCTGTTATGGCGGTTTTCCTTTTATAATGCGGTATCACTCTTTTTTAATCTTCGTCATTATGTTTAGATAGAAAATCGCATATAGTAAAGACAATAAATCTAAGCGGATTATAAAAATATTATGGAACAACAACTTATTACTGACATTTCTCTCACTGCCCGTATTTTAGGTGCGGCATTTTATTATGCACCCACTGAAAAAAATGACATTGTCGAACTGCTGTCGAGCCCAAAGTGGATTGATGAATGGCCGTATGGCAGTGAGGAAGAGAAGCAACGTATTGCAAGTCTACTTTCACAAACCTCATTAAATGAAGAAACTTTAGCACAAGCTTATCAGCGTTTATTTGTCGGTCCTTACGCACTTCCAGCACCGCCTTGGGGCTCAGTCTATCTTGATCATGAAAATGTATTATTTGGTAATTCAACATTAGATTTACGTGAATGGATGCTAGAAAATGGCATTGATATTGCGTTAACTCAAAATGAGCCTGAAGATCACTTTGGATTAATGGTAATGATGGTGGCATGGATTGCAGAAACTCGCCCTGAAAAGCTCAATGAGCTATTAGCAGAACACCTTCTGCCATGGGCTTATCGTTATTTAGAAAAGTTATCTTTACAGGGGGCATTCCCTTATTACGAAGGTTTAGCCATGTTGGCGACATTAACGCTCAAAAGTTGGCAATCGCAGTTAAATGTGACCCCTGCTGAAAAACAATTATTTTGTTAATTAGTCATCAATAGTAAAAATAAAAAGTCCTAAAAGTATCTGATCTTATGCTGTTACTTCAATTCTCGCTTTTAGGACTTTTATTTATAGAAAAATTAGCATCTTTAAGATTGACCAATACTGATAAAGCTCAGGTTGTATTTCATTCTCAGCTTTTATCTGTACAAATTGAAGGCCTTCTTGTTGCTCTGGTACCTTTCTTAATGCTTTAGCAATACGGGCTGTCGATAATCCGTAAGGCTCTGCATCCTCATTAGAATAAGCATAAAAAATTTTAGAGATCCCCGCCATACGCATGGCTGCAAGACACATTGGGCAAGGTTGTCCACTGGCATAAACAATACAATCATCTAATTTTGTTCGCCCTAATACTTTACCTGCTTCTCGTAATGCTAATAATTCAGCATGGGCAGTGGGATCATTTGTCGTTACTATTTGATTAACAGCACTTGCAATCACTTGATCATTATTCACAATAACCGCACCAAATGGCCTTCCCCCCACTTTCACATTATCCATTGCAAGCGATATAGCTTGTTGTATAAATTGCTTATCTGACATTATTTTGCCCCCGCTTTTTCAAGTATATTAACGATGTTTGTATAGCCTTTATCTTTAGCTAAGGTTAATGGTGTGTGGCCAGAGCCATCAGCGAGGTTAACGTTAGCTCCGCCTTCAATAAGTAAAGTCACAATCTCTTCATATTTTTGGCTACCATCACCTAAAATAATAGCTTCGATTAAAGCCGTCCAACCTAAACGATTAATATGATCAACATCCACACCAGCATCAATCAATGTTTTTACTGTTTTTACATGACCTCGCTCTGAAGCAGGAATTAATGCTGTTCCACCATAACGATTAACACTTTTAAGCGAGGCACCATGCGATAACGTTAATTCTAAGATCTCCTGTAAACCTCTAGCGCCTGAATAAAGATATGGTGAATCATGAATAGCATCACGAGCATTAACATCTGCACCATGCTCAATCAGATATTTTGCAACCTCAATTTGGTTGGCATGTGTGGCCGCCATTAGCGGTGTGCGTAACTTTAGATCACGTTGTTCAATATCTGCACCTTGTTCTATCTGACGTTTTAATTCAGATAAATTTCCCTCTTGTGCCAGTGTAACTAGGTATGCCTTATCAGAATTTGCCATCGCTTTAACCATGAAGATAGATGAAATTATTAATAAGCTTAAGAAGTATAAAAACCATTTGGCCTTTAGATAGAGAGTATTCATTCAATATCCCCTAGAGAGTGCTAATTTCTATTCACTTAATTAGCATATTATTTGAACCTAACTTAGATCTAACAAAGGCATGACATTATTTCAACCAATCAAGGAGTCAATAGATCACCTATCTGCCATTTTTATACTTTTTTTACACTTCACCTATCTCTTTTATCAACATCTTTACAGACCTTTAAGTACGCTCTCTTAATCTAAATAGTAAAAGGATCGTTCTGATGGTGATATTCGGTGCTGTGACATTAGTTGTTTTGCTCACTGCTTATCTTATTTATGTGTTATTTCATGCAGAGGCATTTTAAAAATGGCAACAACAGCGTTGATATATATTGCTGTTTTTCTTATTACACTATTTGTAATGGGAAAAATGCTTGGACATTATTTAGCTCGCCTGATTGAAGGTGATTTACCTCATTGGGTTACTCAAACTGAACATGTCATTTGGCGTTGCTGTGGTTTTAAACCCGCAGGTAAGTCTATTCAGCCTATGAGTGGGTATCAGTATATGCTCGCTCTGCTTATTTTTAATTTAATGGGGGCAATTCTATTATTTGTCATACTGCTTAACCAAGGCTATTTACCGTTAAATCCCCAATTTGCCCCTAATATGAATTGGGATTTAGCACTAAATACAACTATTAGCTTTATTACAAATACTAACTGGCAAGCTTATAGCGGTGAAACTGCTGTTAGTTATTTGAGCCAAATGATGGGGCTCGCAGTACAAAACTTTTTATCTGCCACAACGGGAATTGCGGTAGCTTTTGTTTTAATTAGAGCATTAACACAATCTTCTTGTACTTCTTTAGGGAATGCTTGGGTCGATATTGGGCGTATTACATTATATGTCTTACTACCTTTAGCGATTATCTGGTCTCTGTTATTTGTCAGCCAAGGCGTGATACAAAACTTTCAACCTGCGCTATTCAGTCAAGGTCTTGATGGTCAACAACAATGGTTGCCAATGGGGCCAGTTGCTTCTCAAGAAGCAATTAAGTTATTAGGCACAAATGGCGGTGGTTTTTTTGCGGCAAACTCTGCACATCCTTATGAAAATCCAACTTCATTAAGTAACTTCTTACAAATACTCGCTATTTTTCTTATTCCTACTGCCTTATGTTTTGCCTTTGGGCGTTTAAGTGGAGTTCAGCGCCAAGGCTACACCTTACTTTGGGCAATGACGCTGATTTTTATCGTTGCCGTTGGTGTTATTACTTGGGCTGAATGGCAAGGAAATCCAGAATTTATACTCGCAGGTACCAATAGCTCACTGAATTTTGAAGGAAAAGAAACACGATTTGGAATAATTGGTAGCGCCATTTTTGTTGCTGTCACAACGGCCGCTTCTTGTGGTGCCGTTAATGCAATGCATGATTCATTAACGGCATTAGGTGGCATGGTGCCAATGTGGTTAATGCAAACAGGTGAAGTGGTTTTTGGCGGTGTAGGCTCAGGATTTTATGGCATGATCCTTTATGTATTATTAGCTGTATTTATCGCTGGCTTAATGGTTGGTCGTGCACCGGAATATCTCGGTAAAAAGATTGGTGTTGCCGAAATGAAATGGGTAGCCGTTGCCATTTTAATCTCTCCAGCTGTTGTTTTATTAGGTACCACCCTTGCGTTATTTACTGATGTTGGTCGTGAAGCCATTTTAAACCCAGGATCTCATGGCTTTAGCGAAGTGTTATATGCTTTTACTTCTGCTGCGAATAATAACGGTAGTGCCTTTGCTGGGCTCAATGTCAATTCACCTTTTTATAATCTGTTATTAGGTATCACAATGCTCATTGGTCGCTTTGGTGTCATGTTACCTGTTTTTGCTATTGCTGGTAGTTTAGCGGTGAAAAAACGTCAACCAGAAAGCTTGGCGACACTTTCTACCACTTCACCACTGTTTATTTTTTTATTGATCCTCACGGTATTAATGATCGGTGCTTTGACCTTTGTTCCAGCATTAGCACTTGGCCCTATTGCAGAACACTTACAGCTGTTTTGGGCTAAATAAGGAAACGTATCATGAAAACAACGCAACTTTTTGACAGAAAAACCGTGATGTCGGCTTTCTTTGATGCAATAAAAAAATGCACACCTCAAGCACAATGGCGTAACCCCGTTATGTTTATTGTTTATGTAGGTGCGCTTTTAACTACCGGAATTTGGATTGCTTCGCTATTAGGATATCTCCCTAGTGATAATCATTTTACTTCACAAGTTATGTTTTGGTTATGGGTGACATTGTTGTTTGCCAATTTTGCTGAATCATTAGCAGAAAGCCGAAGTAAAGCACAAGCAGCCAGTTTACGTGGTGCGAAACAACAATCCAAAGCAGTGCGTTTGCATCACGCTGACATCAATGCACCGAAAGAAACCGTTGATTCTTTTTCATTACATAAAGGTGATATTGTTTTAGTCAACGCGGGTGAAGTTATTCCTTGTGATGGCGAAGTAATTGAAGGTGGTGCTTCAGTTGATGAAAGTGCTATTACGGGTGAGTCCGCACCTGTGATCCGTGAATCAGGTGGTGATTTTTCTTCTGTCACTGGAGGTACTCGTGTGTTATCCGATTGGTTGATCATTCGTTGTACTGCAGAAGCGGGGAATTCATTTCTCGATCGCATGATTGGAATGGTTGAAGGCGCTAAACGCAGAAAAACACCAAATGAAGTGGCTTTAACTATTTTATTAACAGCGCTCACACTTATTTTCTTATTAGCCTGCATCACCCTTTACCCGTTTAGTGTTTTCGCTGTCGAATTTCAAGGCCATGGCGACGTTATTTCAGTAGTAACCTTGATTGCTTTGTTAGTATGTCTGATCCCTACCACGATAGGTGGGTTGCTTTCATCGATTGGTGTTGCAGGTATGAGTCGAATGCTAGATGCAAATGTTATCGCAACTAGTGGTCGTGCTGTTGAAGCGGCTGGCGATGTTGACGTTTTACTACTTGATAAAACAGGCACCATTACGTTAGGTAATCGCCAAGCATCTCGTTTTATACCCCTCTCAGGGATCGGCGAAAAACAACTTGCTGATGCTGCACAGTTAAGTTCTCTTGCAGATGAAACACCAGAAGGTAGAAGTATCGTGATCCTCGCTAAACAACGTTTTAATTTACGTGAGCGTGATTTAGCATCAATGGGAGCTTCTTTTATTCCTTTTTCTGCAATGACACGAATGAGTGGTGTCAATATTGGGGAGCGCTTGATCCGCAAAGGTTCTGTTGATGCTATTCGTCGTCATATTGAAGTTAGTCACGGCCATTTTCCTGATGAAGTCACCGCTATAGTCGAACAAGTAGCAAGAGCTGGTGGAACACCACTAGTGGTCGTTGAAAATCAGAAAATTTTAGGTGTGGTTGAACTTAAAGATATTGTGAAAGGCGGTATTAAAGAACGTTTTGCCCAACTTCGCCAAATGGGGATAAAAACCGTCATGATCACCGGTGATAATCATCTTACGGCAGCAGCTATCGCAGCAGAATCTGGTGTTGATGACTTCCTCGCAGAAGCAACACCAGAGGCAAAATTAGCATTAATTCGTCAATATCAATCAGAAGGTCGATTAGTCGCAATGACAGGTGATGGTACTAATGATGCCCCTGCATTAGCACAAGCCGATGTTGCTGTTGCGATGAATTCAGGTACTCAAGCCGCTAAAGAAGCAGGCAATATGGTTGATTTAGACTCTAATCCAACAAAATTAATCGAAGTTGTGCATATTGGCAAACAAATGCTAATGACACGAGGTGCGTTAACTACTTTTAGTATTTCCAATGATATTGCTAAATATTTTGCCATTATTCCAGCAGCCTTTGCCGTCACTTATCCTCAACTCAATATGCTTAATGTGATGAATTTGCATTCACCCGTATCGGCAATGCTATCTGCGGTTATTTTTAATGCCTTAATTATTGTTTTCTTGATCCCACTTGCACTTAAAGGTGTGAATTACCGTCCAGTATCAGCACATGTATTACTTCGTCGTAATCTTTCCTTATACGGGATCAGCGGGCTATTAGTACCATTTATTGGTATTAAAGTTATCGATATGATTTTAGCGCTTATTGGGTTTTAGGAGTTATATATGCCTCTATTTCGTTCATCATTAGTAATGTTATTATTACTTACACTAATAACAGGGCTGGCCTATCCTCTTTTAGTAACGGGATTAGCTAACTTAATATTCCCATGGCAAGCGAAGGGTTCTCTTATTTATCAAGATAACACGCTCATTGGCTCTGAATTAATTGGTCAACAATTTAATCGAACCGATTATTTTAAAAGCCGTCCTTCAATGACTACAGAAATGCCTTATAACAGTATGGCATCAGGTGCTAGCCAATTGGCAGTTTCTAATCCTTTATTACTAAATGAAATCGTAAAACGTGTTCAAACATGGCAAAAAAACGTTGGTAATCATCATATAGTACCCGTGGATTTAGTAACTGCATCAGGAAGTGGGCTTGATCCACATATTTCATTACAAGCAGCCTATTACCAAGTTGAAAATATTGCACAGTTACGTCAATTTTCAAAAAATGAAATAGAACAATTAATAAAAAACAACACGATATCTCCATTAATGTCATTTATGGGAGAGCCTGTTGTGAATGTATTTATGCTGAATCAAGCACTTGATAAATTAAGTGCTGAAAAACAACAGAAAGCGAGTATTCAATAGAATGGAACACGATCAACAATGGCAACGCCCTTCTCCTGATGATTTACTCGCTTCAACGCGAACAACAACTCGTGGGCGTTTAAAAATATTTTTTGGTGCTTGTGCTGGCGTAGGGAAAACCTACGCCATGTTGCAAGAAGCTCAACGCCTCCACCAGCAAGGTATAGATATTATTGTTGGCGTGGTTGAAACACATCAACGCCAAGAAACTGCAGCATTATTAAGTGGATTGCCGGTATTGCCACCACAACGTATTCATTATCATGGTAGAAAATTAACGGCATTTGATTTAGATGCCGCTTTAGCAAGGCACCCTGCGGTGATCTTAATGGATGAATTAGCATTTAGTAATCCTCATAAATGCCGACATCCTAAACGCTGGCAAGATATTGAAGAGTTATTGGATGCAGGTATTGATGTTCTTGCTACGATAAATGTACAACATATTGAAAGTCTTAATGATATTGTTGGTAGTATTACCGGCATTCGAGTTCAAGAAACAATCCCTGACTATATTTTTGATAGTGCCGATGAAGTAGTTATGGTGGATTTACCACCTGACGATTTACAACAGCGATTACACGAAGGCAAAGTGTATATTGCAGGACAAGCCGAGCGTGCAATAGAACACTTTTTTCGTAAAGGTAATTTAATTGCCTTGCGTGAATTAGCTTTACGCCGTATGGCCGATCGTGTTGATACACAAGTTAAAGAATTTCGTGATAGTCAAGGAACAGCCCCAGTCTGGCACACTACAGATAGTTTAATGGTTTGCCTGGGGGCTCATGGTGGTAATGATAAATTAGTTCGTACAGCGGCACGTTATGCGGCTGCTTTTGGTTGCCAATGGCATGCCATTTATGTTGAAACACCTAAACTTCACCAAATTGGAGAACATAAACGCCGAGCAATTTTACATTCATTAAAGCTGGCCCAACATCTTGGTGCAAGAACCGCGATCCTCTCCGACAATCATGCAGAAAAAGCGGTGATCCGTTATGCTAGAGAGCATAATTTAGGAAAAGTCATTATTGGACAGCGCACTTATCAAAAGTGGCAGTGGCTAAAACGTTGGATACGTATGCGTTTTGCTGAAAAATTAGCGCGATACGCTCCCGACCTCCATGTTATCAGCGTTGCACTTAGTGATGAGGAGCTTCGTTACAAAACTAAAATACCACAACTGCAAAATGATAAATGGCGACAAAATCTAAAAGGTTATCTCACAGCCATTGGATTATGTTTAGTAATAACTTTATTTTCTCGTACTTTTCTATTAGCACTTGATAAGGCCAATTTAGTCACACTTTATTTATTGGGTGTTGTATTAATCGCGCTCTTTTTTGGCCGCCGCCCTTCCATTTTTGCCGCATTAATTAATGTTATTAGCTTTGACCTATTCTTTGTACAGCCTCACTTTTCTCTCGCTGTCTTAGATATGCAGTATTTAATTACATTTACTGTAATGCTTATTGTTGGGCTAGTAGTGGGAAATTTAACCGCAGGTATGCGTTATCAAACACGAGTTGCACGTTATCGAGAACAACGCACTCGCCATTTATTTGAAATGACTAGAGAACTTAGTCGCGCTGTAACGTTACAAGAAATAGCTCAGACAAGTTATCATTTTCTATCAAGTGCATTTGACGCCAAAGTTTGTTTACTTGTTCCCAATAAACAAGACGAATTAACTCCTTTTCATGCTCAAGGAATGGGGCATTTACCTCTTGATAATGCAATTGCGCGTTGGTGTTATGACAAAGACCAGATTGCTGGCGCAGGCACAGATACGCTTCCAAGTGTGCCTTATCAATTACACCCTATTACGGCATCTCAACAAGTTTTGGCTATTTTAGCCATTGAACCCAATAATCTTCGCCAGCTACTTATTCCTGAACAACAACAGTTATTACAAACGTTTAATGGACTGATTGCCAATGCACTTGAGCGATTACAACAGGCAGAAATAGCCGAACAATCACGAATTAATATAGAACGAGAACAATTACGAAATGCCCTCTTAGCGGCTCTTTCTCATGATTTAAAAACCCCTCTTACTGTGCTTTTTGGTCAATCTGAGATTTTACTTCTAGATTTAAGTGCCGAAGGTTCATCACACACTGAGCAAGTGAACCAAATTCGACAGCAAATTCTCACAACTTCACGATTAGTCAATAACTTACTGGATATGGCTCGGTTCCAATCAGGTGGATTCCATGTCAATTTACAATGGAACTCACTACAAGAAATTACAGGAAGTGCCATTCGTTCACTCTCTTATTTACTAGATAAGCATCCATTACAAATTGATATTTCAGCCGAGCTATTGCTTTACTGTGATAGCAATTTAATTGAACGAGTTATCACTAATTTGCTAGAAAATGCGGTTAAATACACAGCATCAAACACGAAGTTAGGCATAAAATCCTACACAGAAGAAACAAAAATTCATGTTGAAATTTGGGATGAAGGTCATGGTATTCCCAGTGATCAGCTACAGCTTATTTTCAATAAATTTTCACGCGCAGTAAAAGAATCGGCTATTCCTGGCGTTGGATTAGGTTTAGCGATTTGCAATGCGATTATTCGCTTACATGAAGGTGAAATTTGGGCTGAAAACAATAAAAAAGGTGGAGCAAGTTTCCACTTTGTTTTACCTTTAAAATCACTCCCTGATATTGATGAGATTGAAATAAAACAGTGACTCCATATAACATTTTAATTGTTGAAGATGAAAAAGAGATCTTACGCTTTGTTCGGCTAGCATTAGAGAACGAAGGTTTTCGTGTTTATGAGGCTTCTGAATGTCAACGAGGGTTAATTGAAGCGGCATCAAGAAAACCTGATTTGGTTATTCTTGATCTCGGTTTACCAGATAAAGACGGACTCTATTTTATTCAAGATTTTCGCCAATGGAGTAGTACGCCGGTGATCGTCCTTTCTGCAAGAGATGGTGAACAAGATAAAGTAAACGCACTTGATGCTGGAGCTGATGATTATCTAACGAAACCTTTTGGCATTAGTGAACTACTTGCCAGAGTAAGGGCTTCACTACGTCGTTTTGTAAAACAAGAAACTGAAAACACACAATTTACCTTTGGTGATATTACTATCGATTGGGTTAATCGCATTGTCACACGCCAAAATGAACAGGTTCATTTAACACCAACAGAATTTCGCTTACTGAGTGAACTGGTTAATAACAGTGGTAAAGTGCTTACTCAACGACATTTAATGCAACATGTTTGGGGACCTAACTTTGTCGAGCATAGCCATTATTTACGTATTTATATGGGGCATTTGCGTCAAAAATTAGAAACCGACCCCACATGTCCTGTACACTTAATAACAGAAACAGGGATCGGTTATCGATTTATGCCATGACTGACATTATTAGAGGATGGGTAAAGTTAATCTATTAATTAATCAGTTTTCTTGTTTATATAAAATATACATACCTAATCCTCGTAAGATCTCACCAGACCAAAAACCATAGAACATACCATTATCACTCCCGACTCTTACAGCTGGGGACCAACTTCCATTCATGGGACTTGTTGGAGACACAATTTGATAATGTTCAATAAGTTCAGTAACTGATTTTTCAATAATCCAATTTAATTTACTGTTTTTACACCCAGACATTGCTGCAAAACAAAGGCCACATAGCCACAATCCTGTCATATGACCAACAAAATCTCGCTTTTCTGGTGGTGGAGAATCCGCAGGAAATTCGCAAGGAAATCCACCTACTTTTTCGAAAAAATGAATAAGATAAGCAACCCAATTATTTGTAAATTGAATAAGATTTTCAGGAATATTTTTTTCACATAAAGCTAATTCATACCACGCTCTAGCTGCTGAAGCAAAAGCCCTAGGTTGATAACCTGCCCAAGCATCACTCCCCCAGTGATTAAAAATAAAGGTATCTGCCTCACCATACTCAATGTTATCCCAGCGATCCCAAACATAGGCCATAGCAACAGGTCCTTTCACCTTAAACTTCTCTTCATAAGCCTTTTGGGCATCAAACAAAAACTGACACATATTTTCTAAATGGGTTTGTGCATTTTCTTCATGGATATAAATAAAAGGATGTTGATAGCCAGGATAAGGTAATCCACGCCATGAATCGAATTGAGAGGAATCTTTTGTAGAATTATTGGAAAAAGGAATAATTCCGGGGGTATAAGCAAGTTTATTGAGATCGTTATAGCTAATATCACAATCACCAATAAGTCCTTCAAAACTATCATCACCTGATAGGGTTATTGAAAATTTATGCGTCCAACCATCAAGATCATTAAAATGAATGGGAATATCGTTAAAGCAATACCAAGTAAGTTCGGAGCTATTCTCTTTTTCAGCTTCATTTATAGCAAGAGTAACGCTAGATACAGCTTGTAATTTTGGATAATTAGGCTTAATTTCGTCATCTGAGTAATAAGGTTGGTAAGTCGTTAATGCAAGAGATTCAGGTGTTAGCTGAATAGTAGACCATTTGCCTCCTGTTGCAGGTAATATCCAGTGCCAGCGCCAAAATTCAGCATCATAAATAATGATTTCCCATTTATTTCTATTCAATTTATACGTAAATGATGTCGGAATCGTTTTTTCTTCTTCTGTTAACCAAAAACCCACCATCATTTTACTGCTATTTTTAAGTTCCACATGTTGTACAACAGCTGAACGACCATCAACAACATTATCCTCAAACTCAAATGAGGTTTTGATATCTTCACCAAGTTCAACATACCCTACATCATTAACAGTAAGGTATTCAATATCTTCATTTTTTTGAATAAACGAACTCACACTGAATTCATATTTTATTACGTTATTATTTGTATAAGTATGAGGTAGTGACAAAAACCAATTTTTCACAGCATGACTGTTCTTTTGCGGAATAATACCCATATTAATTCTGACGTTTAATGGGGCTTTATTTTTATCCACTCCTCCTACATTAATGGTTATTTTAGAGTTTTTATCAATTTTCTTAGAAATACTTTGCTGCTCTAAAGTCACCGTAGCATTTCCATCCGTTTTTATTCTGATAAATCCCTGTTTATTCCTATCAAGAGTAATTTGGCGATTTTTGGGGTAATGATATTCATAGGAGATCCCGTCAGTAAACGGACTTAATTCAGTAGTAGATTGTCTGAAGAACTTATCATTAGAATCAATATTTGCATATCTCATGCACATTAATGCGCTATTTCGCCAAGCTAACCAATAACGGTGTTCATTCGTTATTTTCCATAATGTATAACTTGCCTCTAAAAACCACTCTTCTGCATCAGCAGCATTCCCATAGTTCTGTTTATCAATAATAGGAATATTAAGAGGTCTATTATGCCATGCCATATTTCGTTTTATCAGAAAGCCACCTTTCTCTACAGGTTGAATATTTGCATGACACAATTTCCATAATCCATTAATTGGCGATGCCATTTTTACATAGCCTTTGGGTTCAATCGCATTTTCTTCTAATACATAACCTTGCTTATCAATTTTTCGTCCGTATAAATCAATCAACCATGCTAATTCAACGGATTCACCCTTTTTACTCCAATTAATACTTCCATCATTATTAATTCCGACAACTCTGGCATTTATATTTGAATAAGATAATACTCCACGATAGGCTTGTGTCACTATATCAAGGTATTCTCCCCAATAAGGCGTGCCATGGGGTATTTGACATATTCCATCAACAAACATAATTTCAGTATCAATAAATCCTGAATTAGTTGGTTCATCAAAATTAATTGGCCAATTAGATAATGTGGGCTCTTTACCATTAATAATCCATTGGCTTAACCATCTATTATGAGGAGGGTCGGGAATTGTTTGATCTTGATAGAAATATTTAATATAGGCATCAAAGCACCAAATTGCTTTATCTAACCAATATTTATCCTTTGTTGCCTTATATACATAAAGATAACCCAATATTTGTAAAGATTGACCTTCTGTTGTTGCATCTCCATTAGGCTGTGATTCTAAACGTGTATATCCTATTGTGTGTCTATTATTTGATAAAACACCATCAAGATTAAAGACAAAATGTTGTTTATTTCTATCCATTGTTAAACCAGTATTATTATCTAAGAATCGTTGATGACCAAATAACAAATTATATACAGACATTAAATTATCATTCTGATACATGCATACCTCCCCCAATAAATCGCCCCATCCATTTCCCGTTAAGTGCAATAAACTGGATCATATCAATAGCATTTTTATCCCATGACAATAGAGGTTTACGACCTAAAGGCCATAATACACCATCAACAAAAGTCACTTGATTTGCACCTGAACCTTGAGTGATATGAAGTAAAATTTGAGAGCCGGATGTCGCTGTAGGAAGTTGAATAAAAGTCATCGGTTCATTAAGTGTTGTGGTGTACCAAGCATTTACAGAGTGAGGTAAATATAATTTATCTCTAATTGGCTTAATATCCATTATATCTATACCAATTTGCTCTTCTTTATTAAATTTACTTTCTCTTATTGCAACTTTAAATATTCTTATTACCTTCATAAAACCAACCTTATTTAAATATTTTTAAAGTAATCGATAAAAATATATTAATTTCATTATTTTTATAATGGGTAAGGTTATTTACTAATGAGCTTTACTTAATGTCTTACCTTAAATATATTATTTACCCTTGTAAATATTAATTATTAAAACCCCATAATTAAGTAAAAACACCAAGTGGAGATGATTTAATTAATAAAAAACCTATCCACTTCTATATTTAATAATAGAAGAGAATAGGTTAAATTATCGATTAATATTTAAAATTTATTAGGCCATAGCCGAAATGGTTTTTCTAAAACGTAATAAGGCTAATGAGAAAAATACCGACCCAATAACAATTAAGACAATAAATTGAGGCCACACAATAGAGAAATCAGCACCACGATATAAAATAGCCTGAGCTAAACTCACGAAGTGTGTTGTTGGCATTGTTTGCATTACATCTTGTACAAACTGAGGCATACTTTCTCGTGATGTCATACCACCAGATAGCATATTTAATGGTAGTAAAACCATAATCATCAATAAACCAAATTGTGGCATTGAACGCGCCATTGTACCTAAGAAAATACCAATAGAAGTTGTCGCAAATAAGCTTAAAGCAACACCACACATAAACAGTAAAACCGAGCCTTCAATAGGTACATTAAGCAAGGTTTTTACCACTAAGACTAACGACATTACCGATGCCAATAGTACAACCAAACCCATTGACCATATCTTAGAAAGCATGATTTCAAACGGAGTTACAGGCATAACCAGTAAATGTTCAATGGTTCCGTGCTCTCGCTCCCTTATTAATGCGGCTCCTGTTAATACTATTGATAACATAGTGATATTATTGATAATTGCCATCACAGAGCCAAACCAAGATTGTGTTAGGTTAGGGTTAAAGCTCATTCTTACTTCTAAATCAACAGGTAATGGGTCATTGGTTCTGTTTTTGGCTAAAAAGGTTTTCGCCTCTCCCATTACAATATTTTGTATATAACTATTACCTAAAAACGCTTGGCTCATTCGTGTTGCATCGATATTAACTTGTATTTCCGGTTTACGACCCGCTAAAAGATCGCGCTGAAAATTAGGTGGAATATCTAATGCAAACGTATAAGCGCCTCGGTCTAACAAACCATCTATTTGCTCAGGAGTGATATCTGCAGGTGGCAAAAAATAAGGCATATAAAAACTATTTACAATACGTGCAGATAATTGTGATTTATCCTGATCAGCAACCGCAATCGGTGCATGGTGTAATGAACCTGGTGTTACCGTTGCAGATGAATAAATCGATACGGTAAAAGCAAACACAATTAATGCCAGCATGGCCTTATCACGTGAGAGGCTTCGTAGCTCTTTTATACCTAAGTTAAATACATTTTGCATTGTGTGCCACATTTAAGCCTCCTGCTTTTTCAAGAAAAAGACACTTAGCCCAATTACAATAGGGATAGTAATAAGCAAAGGAATAAAAGACCAAGGCAAATCAAAAAGGTTTAATCCTTTAGAAAAAGTCCCTCTTGCGATAGTTAAGAAATGAGAAGTCGGATAAATATGCCCTATCCATTTACCAATGCCTTCTAATGATGAAACAGGGTCAATCATTCCTGAAAATTGTGTTGCTGGAATTAAGGTAATAATTGAAGTACCAAAAATAGCGGCAATCTGACTTTTCATGAAACAAGAGATTAATAACCCCATCCCTGTTGCGATCGTAATATAGAGCAATGCCCCTAAAGAGAGCGTAAGCATACTGCCTTTAAAACTGACGCCAAATACAAAGACTGAAAGCGCACAGAGCATAAAAAAGTTAAACATTCCCAATAAGATATAAGGAAATTGTTTACCTAATAAAAACTCAGCCTTGGTAACAGGTGTAACATAAAGATTAATAATAGAACCCAGCTCTTTTTCACGTACCACACTCAATGCACTTAACATTGCAGGGATCATCATTAATAAAAGTGGGATAACAGCCGGTACAATAGCAGGTAAGCTTTTTACATCAGGATTATAACGATAACGTGTTTCGATATTAATTGGTGATAATTTATCAACCACGTTTGTTGGTTGACGCATTGCCATATCAAGCATCCATGTTAAGTGCATTGCCTGAATATAACCACGTACTGTTTCAGCTCGATTTGGCATCGCACCATCTATCCAAACGCCTATTTTTACAGTATTTCCCTTTGCAACATCACGGGCAAAGTTAGGCGGAATTTCAATAGCAACAGTGATATCGCCACTACGTAGCCGACGTTCAAGTTGGTCATAATCAGTGATTGGTGCTTTTTCAATAAAATAACGAGAACCTGACAGATTTTGGCTATATGCTTGACTTAAACCCGTTTGGTCTCTATCCATAATACCAAAGCGTAAGTTTTCAACGTCCATGCTAATTCCATATCCCATAATAAACATGAGAATAACCGTTCCTAATAACGCCAGTGTTAGACGCACAGGATCGCGGCGCAACTCCATCCCTTCACGAATACTATAGCTAAATAAACGTCGTAGGCTAAATCGTTGCTTTAAGGCTTTTTCTGCACTTTCATCGCTAGATGTGGGAAGTTGTAGTGTTTTTTCATTAAGTTCAGGATTTTCCTGTTCACCCGATGCCTTCTTAAGATAATCAATGAAGACTTCTTCAAGGGTATCAAATTGACTATTTTTGACTAAATTACTCGGAGTATCAGTGACTAAAACTTTACCCGCATGCATAAGTGACATTCGGTCACAGCGTGCGGCTTCATTCATGAAATGGGTTGAAATAAAAATAGTGACACCGTCACGTCTTGATAAGTCAACCATCAAGTTCCAGAACATATCTCGAGCAATAGGGTCAACCCCTGAGGTTGGTTCATCCAGTATCAACATCTCAGGTTTATGAATAACTGCGACTGCAAGGGATAAACGTTGGCGAATACCTAATGGCAAACCATCAGGAAGGACATCTTCAACATCGGTTAAATTAAAACGCTCACTCATCGCCTTAACTTGTAGAGGAATTTCTTCTTCAGGAATATGGAAAAGTTTGGCATGTAATTCTAGATTTTGTCGTACAGTTAATTCACTATAAAGTGAAAAGGCTTGCGACATATACCCCACTCGACGACGAGTTTCGATATCTTTAGGATCAACTTCTTGACCAAATAACCAAGCTCGTCCCTCACTAGCTTCTAATAATCCCGTCAGCATTTTCATTGTGGTTGATTTACCACAACCATTTGATCCCAAAAATCCAAAAATTTCGCCTTTAGGAATACGAAAGCTCACATGATCAACCGCAACAAATTGACCAAAACGCATGGTTAGATCTTTAGCTTCAATGGCAATCACATCATCGTCGCTTTTATCTCTAGGAGGAATAATTACTTTTTGATGATTCTTTTTCTTTTCTTCAGGTAACAACTCAATAAAAGCGGCTTCTAATTCATCCGTATGAGTTTGTGCTTTTAATTCATTGGCATGACCTGTTGCTAAAACTTTTCCAGCATCCATAGCAACCAGCCAATCAAAGCGCTCAGCCTCTTCCATGTAAGCAGTCGCAACTAACACGCTCATGTTTGTTTGACGTTTACGGATACGATTAATTAACTCCCAAAATTGAGCACGAGATAAAGGGTCAACCCCTGTTGTCGGTTCATCTAGAATAAGTAATTCAGGATCATGAATTAATGCACAACATAAACCCAGTTTCTGTTTCATCCCACCAGAAAGTTTACCTGCTGGTCTGTCACGAAACGGCGCTAGACCCGTACTTTCAAGTAAGTCGTTTATACGCTCTGCTCGTTCTTGTTTTGATTGACCAAATAGACGGCCAAAAAAATCAACGTTTTCAAAAACAGAAAGTGTGTGATAAAGGTTTTTACCTAATCCTTGTGGCATATAAGCAATACGGGGACAAACAGCCCTTCGATGTTCAACATCATTCATATCACCATTTAAAACAATGACTTGCCCTGTTTGAATCTCTCTGGCTCCTGAGATAAGAGAAATTAAACTCGATTTACCTACACCGTCAGGGCCTATTAGGCCGACCATTTTTCCTGCTGGAATAGTCAATGTCACATCATCAAGTGCTTTGGTATCGCCATAATGTTGGGATACATGAGTCAATTCAATGATATGAGAATGACTTTGCGTTCTCATTGTTTGACTCATTGTGGTAATTTCACCTCTAAATCAGTTGGCCAAGATTGATTGTTATCTAATCGAATATAAGCACGACCTGGTAATCCGGTTTTTACATATTCAAGATGTTTTTCAAGTAACTCAGGTGAAATTCTCGCTCTTACACGAAACATCAATTTCAGTCTTTCATTATCCGTTTCAACTGTTTTTGGCGTAAATTGAGCAACACTAGCGACATAAGTCGTTTTTGCAGGAATAACAATATGAGGGGCTGCATCTAAAATAATATGAACGTCACTACCTAAAGCTGCTTGACCTGCCGCTTCAGTTGGTAAAAAGAAGGTCATATAAACATCACTTAAATCAACCATATTTAACACACGACCGCCAGCGCCTAAAACTTCGCCTGGCTCAGCAACACGATATTGAACACGACCATTACGAGGGGCTTTTAAAATACTGTCATCTAATTCAGCCATGATGCGTCTTTCGGTTGCTGTTGCGGCATCTACTTTTGTATTTGCTTGAATAATGCCCGCTTTTGCAGATTCAATAGCTGCTACGGTTGCCGTTTCTTGCGCTTTGGCAGCTTCAACGGCAGCTCTAGCTCCTTCAGTTCTGGCGATATCATCATCTAATTGTTGAATAGAAATAGCATTGGTTTTTACTAATGCCCGAGAACGATTGAGTCTTTTTTGTGCTGCATCCAGTTCAGCAATACGTTGACGAACCACCGCTTGGGCAGCAAGTTGTTCGCTGTTACGTTGTGATAATGCAGATTGAGCAGTAACAACACTGCTTTTTGCTTGATTTAATTGTGCTTGAACTTCATGAAGTTGTTCTTTTAGTGTACGAGTATCCATGTTGGCTAAAACTTCACCCGCTTTAACAAAATCACCTTCTTGCACTAAAATAGAGTCTATTCTTCCTGGACTTTTTGTTGATATATCAATTTCGGTTGCTTCTATTCTCCCATTACTTTGAGCAAATCCAGAAGGAAGTGTCGGTGCTTGGGATTTCCACCAAAAAACACCGGCAGCAATTATCGCGATAAGAATAATACCGTAAACAAAAAAACAACTCTTTTTTTGATTTTTCATATAAATTATTTAACCTTCCTTTAGCCATAAAATAATACCCAAAATGTGTTTATCTGCTGTATGTCAGAAAATAGTTAAATAGTAAAAACTGATTAATTTTTTATTTTATCTATATTTAAAAATAGTTCATTTGTATTAATAAAGCTAACTCATACCTAATAAAAAAATAAAATGTTAAAAGCTAACCTTATGAATTATAAATATTATGTTATTATAATAGAGCCTTAACTCAAATTAATGTAGTGCTTTTATCACAGAATCCATTATCCCTTTTTGATTATTCGAAGAAGCACACAAATTGTATATAAAAAACACCTTTTTATTACATTCAAATACAAACGAAACAATAACAACTGGTTATCAATCTGTTATCAATATTAAAACGATACTTGTCTTTTTATTTTCTTTTATAAAATAACTAATTATTAGTTAACTGTAATGTAACCATCTATAGCAACTGGTTGAATTTATTAAATAAATTAATTTAATCCTATTTTTAAACACTTATTTTAAATACCTGGAAATAATCAGTAAAAATAGCATTATTAATTTTAAATTGAATATATTATTACTTACTTAACATATTGCTTCTGATATAAAAATAACCTCTAAAAAACATAACTATTTGAATATTTTATAAAATAAATCGTAAAGTAAAATCACTCTATGACCGAGATCGACAAATCAGAAATAAATTCAAGTGTTCAGACCACTTATGTCTTAAACTTTTTATATAGTGATTATTGCAGTTAGTTATTATAGCTAACTTACGTAATTAATTAGAACTTAGGAATAAAGTAGTAAGAAAATATATGAAAATATCAAATTAATTTTAATCTAAAATAAGAAGGGTTATATGAATAATATAAAGTATAAACTCGCCACAATGACACTCTGCACTCTATTTGCTACCTCTGTTTTTGCTAATACCCAATCCCCTATTCGCCTTGTTATTCATGGTGGTGCAGGCACAATTACTAAAGACACTATCACCCCTGAGCAAGAAAAAGAATATAAAGAAAAACTGACTGAAGCATTAAACGCAGGATATGCTGTTTTGAATAGCGGAGGCACTAGTATAGAAGCGGTTCAAAAATCAATTAACGTAATGGAAGATTCGCCTCTCTTTAATGCAGGAAAAGGCGCCGTTTTTACCCATGATGGACGTAATGAACTTGATGCTTCTATTATGGATGGAAAAACACGCAATGCCGGTGCTGTTGCTGGAGTCACTACAGTTAAAAATCCTATCAATGCAGCTATTGCAGTAATGGAAAAAAGCCCTCATGTTTTAATGGTATCAAATGGCGCAGATGTTTTTGCTAAAGAACAAGGGCTGACAATTGTAGACCCTTCTTATTTCCGTACCGAAAATCGCTGGCAACAACTCCAAAAAGCGATAGAAAAAGAACAAGTCGTTTTAGATCATGATGGAAAAACAGCTGCACTTTTTGTTGATCCGATGATGTACGATTATAAATATGGCACAGTAGGTGCAGTTGCTCTGGATCAACATGGTAATTTAGCAGCAGGAACTTCAACTGGCGGAATGACTAATAAACGCTATGGCCGAGTAGGCGACTCCCCTATTATTGGCGCAGGTAACTATGCCGATAATGAAACAGTTGCTGTATCTGCAACGGGTTCTGGTGAAATGTTTATCCGTACATTAACCGCCTTTAATATTGCTGCCCAAGTTAAATATCAAAATCTACCTTTAGAAACAGCGGCACAAAATGCACTTGATGAAGTCAAAGCTATTAATGGAAGTGGTGGTGTTATCGTATTAGATAAGTCAGGCAACTATACGATGAGTTTTAATTCTGAAGGTATGTACCGTGGCACAATCGGTAATGATGGAAAACCTGTTGTTGCTATTTATAAAGAGTAAATTTAAATAGTCATTTTTCTATTTCGTACCCAATTTCTTCCTTATTTTTAAACAGAGAAAAAATGAAGATCTTGGGTACGAAACCTTAGCTCATCTCCTATTGTTTGTCTTATTCCCTACATTTTTTCTGAAAGAAATCTATTCTTAATTTTAGAGACAATTCAACTCGATTACTATTTACACTAACTATGTTCAATTAATGCGCCAATTGATAGTAAAACAAACAAGATCCACTCTACTTATTAAAATGATCCTTTGAAAAAGTAGCTTTTTTCTTTTTTAGATCTGTTAGAATATTCATCATGGTTATGTTGATTTAATAAGGAAATTACAGTGGAATTTCACCATGACGATCAGAATTTAACACCTGAAACATCGCTAGTGCTGCCTGAAAAACAAGCATTATTAGATCTGAATGCAACATTCACCTCTCCATCTCACACAAATCCCGCAATGGCTTATTTAATGAGTTTGGGATCGAAACGCAGTCGTCAAACCATGGGATCGTTTTTAACTATCGTTGCCAAAATGATTGGTTTTTCTTCTCTTAAAAACTGCCAATGGGGTGCGCTTCGTCGTCATCATATTCAAGCTATTATTGATATGTTATCTGATGCCAATAAAGCCCCTGCCACAATCAATACTTATCTTGCTGCATTAAAAGGTGTTGCTTTAGAAGCATGGGCAATGAAACAAATGGATACTGAAAGTTATCAGCATATCCGCCAAGTTAAATCTGTCAGAGGAAGTCGATTACCTAAAGGTCGCGCATTAACAAGTCATGAAATTCGTGCTTTATTTAAAAGTTGTGAAAAAGACAACTCATCGAAAGGTTTAAGAGATGCTGCAATATTAAGTGTACTACTGGGGTGTGGATTACGCCGTTCAGAAATAGTCGCTATTAATTACGAGCATATTCAATTTCGTGATCAAGCTTTTCTTGTCAGAGGTAAAGGTAATAAAGAAAGAATATCTTATATGCCCGATGATACTTGGGATCGAGTTCAATTATGGATTGATGAAATAAGAGGTACTCAAGATGGCCCTCTTTTCACTCGAATTCGTCGTTTTGACGATGTAACAACTGAACGAATTACAGACCAAGCTATTTACTATATTTTAGAAACTCGTCAGCAAGAAAGCGGTATTGATAAATTTGCTCCTCATGATCTTCGAAGAACTTTTGCTTCCGCAATGCTTGATAATGGCGAAGATATTGTGACTGTAAAAGATGCAATGGGTCATGCCAGTATTATGACAACTCAGCGTTATGACAGACGTGGGGATGATCGACTAAGAAAAGCAGCACGCCATTTACGTTTTTAAATTTTATTTTTGAATAATTTACTTTTGATAAAATCAAATAAAAATCCCAAACTATTGAATTAATTATAATTTGGGATTTATTATTACTTACAATTTATCTGAAAGGTGGTTCATTAAATGTTCTCAATTTTCGAGAGTGCAAATTATTTTCTTCTTGTTTAAGTAACTCGATAGCTTGTATACCAATTTGCAAATGTTCTGATACAGCGCCCTCATAGAAATGATTAGCCTGACCAGGTAATTTAATTTCACCATGTAATGGTTTATCAGATACACATAATAATGTGCCATAAGGGACACGGAAACGATAGCCTTGTGCAGCAATAGTGGCACTTTCCATATCAACAGCAACCGCACGACTTAAATTAAATCGTCTTGCTGATACCGAAAAACGTAATTCCCAATTGCGATCATCCGTTGTAACAACGGTTCCTGTTCTTAATCTTTGTTTTATTTCATGCCCTGGTTTTCCACTGACTGCTTTAGTGGCGTCATAAAGTGCACGTTGTACTTCTGCAATATTTGGGATTGGAATATCAGGCGGTAAAACATCATCTAAAATATGGTCATCACGCAAATAAGCATGGGCTAAAACATAATCGCCAAGTTGTTGGCTTTCACGTAATCCGCCACAATGACCAATCATTAACCAAACATGAGGCCGTAAAACCGCCAAGTGGTCACAAATTGTTTTTGCATTTGAAGGGCCAACACCAATATTAACTAATGTTATTCCGGGGCCTTCTTTAGCAATTAAATGATAGGCAGGCATTTGATATTTCTTCCAAGTTAAATCTGATATTAACTTTTCAGGATCAACAGTATCTGCTGTAATTTGTTGAAACCCAGCACAGGAAAGCGCGCAATATGGACTATCTTTATCCGCAACTTGATCACATGCCCAACGAACGAATTCATCAACATAACGATTATAATTCGTATATAAAATATAGGGTTGAATATCTTCAGGCAATGTACCAGTGTAATGCTTTAAACGTGCCAGTGAGAAATCAGTACGTAAAGCATCAAAATGAGAAAGTGGCAATATTTCCCTATCACAAATTAAGCCATCGGTAATTTCATCACCAATTTTAGATAGATCAGTTGTTGGAAAGTATTTTGCTAAAGAGGCACTCATTTTTCTATCAAAACCAATACCAGTTCCATCAATTACAAAAGGATAAGGGATCTCTTGTTTTGAGGCGCTGACTTCAAAAGTTGCATGATAGGCATCAGCAATAAGTTGCAGTTGTTCTGACAAATAATTTTCAAATAAAGCAGGATTAGTAATAGTGGTGGAATAAGTACCAGAACGAGACAAACGTCCATAAGCTCTCGTTTTATCTTCTGTTTTTATTTCCCCAGACCAATATACCGTTAATTGAGGATAAGCAAATAACCCTTCTGCTCTTTGCTTTACATCGGGTAATGTTCCATTTTGTGCATAATCAACAATTGCATTACGTAAAGCATCAACGGCGCTTTGGTATTGTTGTTTTAATTTATTAATAATCTTTTGAATTTCAAGGTAATGAAGTTGTGACATAAAAAGAGCCTTTTACTTATTATTGATTTTATAGCCATCATAGCAAGAAGCTCTCTTTATCCCAAGATCAAGATTTTAATAAACTATATTCAACTTTACTTTCATTAGTAGAAATGGTTAGTTTTTTTATCAGTTCAGGATTAAATTCAAATTTGATATTCATACTTTCTTCCAGCAAAGCAAATCTATTTTGTTTATAATTAAATTTATCGCCAATGCTATCTTCCATTCTTTTCACAATTTCATTTGTGTATTCAGCTAATGCGGTATCTACTTTTTCCCTTGACATAGGAGCATCAACAAAATTTTCAACATATAAATTCATAGAGTTATAATCAAACTCATTTAAAATAACACCTGATAGTTGGCTCACTTTTTCAACATCAGATTCTATAATTTCTTTTTTATTGTTGACCGTTATAATGTATGTGTTACCTTTATTTTCTATATTAATAGATGTCTTTCCTGTAAAAGGTGAGTACATTGAAGCTATAGGCTCATATTTTTCAAATGAATCTTTTATTATTGGAAAAATACCTTGATTGAGCAATTCAAAGATAATCATAGTATCTTGATTATTTAATGATTTAAATTTATCTTCTAATAAAACAATGTCAGATATATTCTCATTATTGAATTTCAAAACATACCTTGATATATCTTTCGCTACCTGATCTCTTAGTTTTTCGTAATTATGCTGATATGCAGAATTATATATATTATCGATTAATTTTTCAGCATCAACATTGGCAACGTATTTTTTACTATTTTCTTTCAAATATTCGTATTTATCATTAAATGTTTCTTTTGCTTCAAAGGTATTTAGAGCAAACCTTTTTTCGTCAAGATGAATTTTTTTATCATTGATACATTCCATAAGAATTGCTCTAAATGCAATAAACTTTTCCTCATAATCTTTAATGTCATTACTTAATATAGATAACTTATAATAATTATTAATAAATGCATCTAGTTCTTCACTACTATAATTTTTTAAATCCAAGTTGAGTTCATTCTTTATAGCGTTAATAAATGGTGTGATATCACAGCTCGCCTCAATAAACCCATCATTAAAATCAATAATATAAGAGATATATTCATTATTTGATTTATATTGAAAATTACTTTTATACTGTTCTCCAGCGAGTTTCTTTAAATGAAAGAAATCTCTATTTTTTTCTAAGGTCGTTGTTTCTTCGCTAAAATAAATATTATGAATTAATGTTAATACTTTTTTTTCTTGACTAAACCCAAACCAGTCTTTTATTTTCCCCCAAATACTCATTACATCAGATGGTGAGTTATCTGATAATTTATTTATTTTTTCCTGACTAATATTTGCATTTAAAATTTTCATGTTAGCCTTTATTTCCATTTTAAATAAATGAAAAATAAATGTAATAAAAAATAAAATATTTTAATATAAAAAAACGCCACAAAATCATGCTTGATTTAATATAAAGAACATCTCACTTAAATAAGTATTTTAAAAAATCACCCAGATAGCAAGCTTAATACAATAGGCAATGTAATTACTGCAAACATTGTTTGAGAAGTAATAATTCCCGCCATTAGTTCAGAATCTCCGCCAAGTTGTCGAGTTAAAATATAGGAAGTAGGCGCAGTAGGAATAGAAAAGAAAATAACTAAAAGCATTGTCACTAATGGTGATAAATCAAGAAGATAAGCAATACCATATGCTATTATCGGTACGATAAGTAAACGAGTCACAGTATTAATGCTAATCATTTTACTTTCCGCTTTTAACGTTGATAGATGTAATGCGGCACCAATACAAATTAAGCCTAAAGGTAAACTGGTGGCAGCTAATAACTTAAGAAACTGATCACTGCCAAAAGGAAGCCCTATTCCAGATAAATTGATCACTATTCCTATGACACAAGAAATAATTAAAGGGTTTTTAATAATAGGTAATACCAATTGACGCAATGTTACATTTTGCCCAGCTGTTAAACAAAGTACCGAGGTCACATTTGATAGCGGAACTAAAGTTGCCAATATTAATGCCGCTATTCCTAATCCCTCAACACCAAATAAATCAGCAACAATAGCTAAACCTAAATAAGTATTAAATCGAATATTGCCTTGAACAATTGCACCAAAACGCCCTGCAAGCCAACCTGTGATTTTTTTCAATACAGTACATAACAAAGTAATAATAATGACCACAGAAAAAATAGCCCCAGCAAGGTGGGGTAATTGAGGATCAGATAAAGGTGCATTTGCTAGGCTATTGATCAGTAACGCAGGAAAAAGTAAAAAGTAATTTAGCTTTTCAGCACCAACCCAAAAAGCAGGCTCAAACGTTTTATTTCTTCTTAAAATTGCACCTAGCGCAATTAACGCAAATAAAGGCCATAACGTTAATAACACATTTTGCATAATATTTATCCTAGAGATGTCGTGATACTTTACAATATCGTAACATCAGGGCGATTGCTATTTTATGTTGTTAATACAATAACCAACTCAAAATATGATAAAAATATAGCAATATCGCATTTTCAGAATAGCATTTTTTATTTTTAGATCATTCAGTACAAATTTTCTTTTTATGTGCATAAATTCTCGAAGCTAATCTAAATCAATGTACATTCGATAACAATGTAGATTTGCTTTTGCTAAATTTGAATAGTAATCTCGCTCTTCTAATGCTTTAAAGCCCTGTTTTAAATAAAATATTACTGCGTTAGGCGTTGCATCCAAAAATAATTTTTTTTGCCCCCTCTTTATTGCTTCATGTTTCAACTGTTTTAAAATAAGTCCTGCAAATCCTTTCCCCATATATTCTGGTAATGTAAAAATTGCTTCAGCAAAACCTGTTTTGATATCTAAAAAACCAGAAGCTACTGGAATGTTATACTCTTTATAATCAATTACATAAAATGGATTATCTATAATAGCTTGTCGATACCCATCAGGCATTTCATCGGGAGTCCAAGCAGCTAAAATATCTTTTGGATAAACATTCTCACAACCAAATCGCAAAGCTTGATTTCGTAAATACCACAATCTTTTTGCTTCCTGTGGTTCAGCAAGTCTGAGTTGAATCATACTCATTTCCATCTTATTCATTAGAATTAAAAGCCTCGAATCAGTAAAAAACTATTATTCTAATAGTGCATTTTAAATTTTTTAGTGTTACTTTTTTTTAGAGCATGATATGTTTTGGCAGAAGGATAATGTAAGGAAATCTTATGCCTAATTCAATATTACCTTCCCCAATAAAAAAAACCTCCTCTTTTGTTGCTGGTTCTGAACTTCCTTTTTATTATCAATTCATATCCACTTCAATTAGAGAAATCTATTTTTCAAAAGTTTCACTTATTTACCATAATAGATCTCAATCCGAAAATACACATCCAAAGCTAATTCTTTGTAGTCATCGGAACAGTGCTTTTGATGGTTACATTGCATTGAAGGCATTTCCTAAAGCTCAGGCTTTAGCATCAATACAATTATTAAATAGTTGCATAATGAAGACTTTTTTTACGGGTATTCCCGTAGTTAGAAAAAAGGATAGACAACGTTTAGGTATAAATACAAATATATTTTCAAGCCCTTCAGAAGCAGCAATTGCACATATAAAAGCAGGCGGAGATCTACTTTTATTTCCAGAAGGCAGTAGTGAGTGGGGTTACCAGCCTTTACCTTATCAACGAGGAGCTGCAAGAATTATTAGAACATTAATCAGTGAGGGAGTAGGTTTTGATATTATCCCTATGGGATTATTTTATATCGCACCTGATAAATTCAGTTCAAAAGTTGAAGTTTATATTGGAGAGAATATATGTATAACCTCGAAAAAAGATAATTTATCAATCAGAGAATGGGAACAAAATATTCATAAAGAAGTATCTAATGCATTAAATAAAATTTCTGTTAATTGTCCAGATGTTGATATTTTTGAAAAAGCCTCATCCTATGCTTTTAATAAAAATAAAGAAGGATACTCTTATGCTGAATCCTTTATTGATTATCAAAATAATTTATCTCAAGCAGATAATAGCAATAAAACTATAGAAGAAACCTCTCAATCTTCTATTCTAATTTGGCGTTATATTTCATTTTTATTTATGTATATTTTATTCCCGATATTACTTTCATCATTTATCGCATCTCATTTTGCTGATGCACGTAATACCGTTAGCTTCTTTAAAATATTAGGTGGCGCTATTGCCTCAGCAATTTGGCTTCCGATCTTAGTCATGCTCCTATTCTTTTCACCTCTATTTATTGGTATAAGCTTAGTCAGTGCATCATTCGGCTTCATATTGATAAGGAAGAAAGGCGCCCAAATATGTTAACGACTAAAGCTAGGATGCTTTTTAACCATCTATTTTCCGTGCAACTCTTTATTATCTGGGGACTTGGTGCTTATGGTAGTTGGTTAATTCATGCTACAGAGATGCTAACACCTATTTTCTTAGGTTTGTTTTTATGGATTTTATTGGTTTTTGTCGGATATAAAAATCAACATTCAACATATCATTCGCGATTTTATTGGTTAGGTTTGTTACAACTGATTGTATGCTGGACCATTTTTCCCTTATTTAAGTCAATTCGCTATGGATTATACCAATGGAGTTTTGATGATATTTTATATACTTTGGATAAGTTTTTGTGGTTTGGAAAAAGTTTACCCGAATGGTCTATTTTTTTACAATCAGGATGGCTAAGTGAATTTCTTTCTTTTTGCTATTTTAGTTTCTATTTTCTAATTATTGGTAGTGCCCTGTTCTTCTTTTTTAGCCGGAATAACGTGCTAACTAAAAACTATTTTTTCGGTTTAATGCTGATGTATTTTTTGGGATTTATTGGTTACTTTACTATTCCAGCCGCAGGTCCTTACTCTGCATTTCCTTCTGATTTTAACTATCCCGTTTACTCTGGCGCTATGACATTATTTCTGACTGATCTCGTTGATAAGGGCATTACAGGAATGGATGTTTTTCCTTCATTGCATACAGGGATAACGCTTTATATTGTTGGTTTTTTCTATTTATCAGGTTATCAAAAAACGGCTTATTGTTTATTTCCTATCCTAATAGGGCTGATTTTGGCAACTGTATATTTACATTACCATTATGGCATTGATGTTATTGTCGGTGCTTTACTTGCATTATGGGTGCTTTACATCACAGGTAAAAATAATAAGGTCGAATATGGAACTCATTTATAAAATTAACGAGCCTATTGCTTCAGAAATTTCTATTAGCGGAGGTAAAGGTGCAAGTTTAGCGAAAACGATTCAATCACTGCCTGTTCCAGATGGTTTAATTCTTTCTTGCCAAGCTTATCAGTTATTTATTGCACCTTTGCTCCCTAAAATTAATCTTTTCTTATCAGATAAAAAGCAAGAAATTGAATCAATTAGTAATAATATTCGGCATCTTATTTTACAAGCACCTATGCCTGAAAATTTAATTCATTCTCTAAGCACAATGTTAAATAGTCTTCAGCTGAATGATACCGCTTTGGCCGTGCGATCATCCGGAACATTAGAAGATATGCCTGGAGCAGCCTTTGCTGGCCAGCATGACACGTTATTAGGAATTAAAACGTTACCTCATTTACTTGACGCTATTCGCCAATGTTATGCCTCTTTATGGCATACTCACGTCATGCTTTATCGTCAACATTTAAATTTACCGCATACTCAAGCATCAATGGCTGTTGTATTACAAAGGATGATTGATGTTCAAAAAGAAGAAGCAGCAGGCGTTGCTTTTTCTGTTGATCCTGTTCAAGGCTCTCTTTCTACCGTATTAATTAATGCAGCCTTCGGTTTAGGTGAAACCGTAGTTGCAGGTGAAGATCCTGTAGATGAATTTCTCGTTGATAGAGAAAGTTTAGAATTAAAGCAAACAACAATTTCTCAGAAAATAAATGCCATTGTGATGGTGAATAATGGTACTGAAATTTTACCTCTCGAACCTCAAAATCAATCTATACCTTCCTTAACGCCTGAACAGTGTAAACAAGTAGCTGAACTGGCTATTTCAGCAGAAAAATATTTTGATTTTCCACAAGATATAGAGTGGGCATTTCATGATGGAAAATTATGGCTTTTACAATCACGAAATGTGACACAAATTGCCCCAATTTGGACAAGAGAAGAATCAGCAGAAAGATTTCCTAATCCTATTACGCCATTAACATGGGATATGTGTGAAGCGGGTTTTCATTCATCATTAAACTTTAGCCTTAATCTTATGGGGCTTCCTTCATTTAATGGCAAATGGTTTGGGATGCAAGATTATTATATTTATGGTAACCAAAATGCGGTTTCTTTGTATAGTAATCGGCTTCCCACCTCAATGATGAATGATTTACCTACCCTACTAAAATCTTTGCCTGAAATAGCTCAAAAATTTAGTTGGGTACAAGAATTACCTATTACTTGGATGCGCGATTTAGACAAATACTTGATCTCAATCGGAGCATTAATGAATGAACCATTAGAAGACAAAAATTTGTCTCAACTATGGGATTATGTGCAAAGAATTAATAAATTAGGTGCTGATTACTTCTTACCTAATATTGCTATATCATTGACCCAACGCTCTCTCTATTCCGCACTGATGGCCTTGCTAAAACTCTTTTTTAAAGAAGAAAAATATGCACATACTGCATTCGATAATTTAATAGCAATGTCTGAAACTAAAACTGGGCAAGTGAATGCAGAACTTTGGACTCTTTCTCGTTATGTTCGTCAGCAACCTAAACTTCTTGAGCTTATAGCATCGATTGTTCCTGAAAACATTATGCAAGAAATTGAAGAATGTGATCCTCATTTTCACCAGCAATTTTCCTTATTTTTAGCAAATCACGGTCATCGAGAATTAGACTTTGATGCGTATCATCCAACTTGGCTAGATGCCCCCCATATTGTGTTGACTCAAATTAAGGCAATGGCTGATTTAGCTGATGATAAACAAGTAGATGATCCATTAGGTAAAAAAATTCTACAATCAGAAACTGAATTTTCAATTGTTTCTGATGCTCCTGAAGAGTTACGTTTTTTCTTACAAGAGATTATTCGATTAGCTCGAGTTTATACTGCACTTGATGACTTAGAACATTATCAAACAACACGACTAGCTTTACCTATGCGTCGCGGGTTAAAAGCACTAGGAGAACGACTGGTTATTCGTAGTGTCTTAGACTGCCCTATGGATATTTATTTTGCTAATGAACAACCTTTAGCCGAAGCAATTCTTGCAGATAATCCTACAACTTGGAATAAGCTACGCCATCATATATACCAAAATAAGTCTGGGTATTTAAAAGCAAAATCAGTTACCCCACAATGGATTTATGGCGAAGATGGCGGTGATGAACTGAATACAAATGAGCACCAATTAAAAGGGTTGGCTGGAAGTGCAGGCATTGTTGAAGGTGAAGTTTATCTTGTTCATGGCCCTGAAAATTTTGCCGAATTTCCACAAAATGCCATTTTAGTTGCAAGAACAACCAATCCAGCTTGGACTGCACTTTTTTATCGAGCTTCCGGCATAATTACAGAAAGTGGTGGACCATTATCTCATGGTGCTGTTACTGCTAGAGAATTGGGATTACCTGCCATTATGGGCGTTCGTAATGTATTGAATATTTTAAAGAATGGACAAAGAGTAAAAGTTGATGGACAAAAAGGAGTCATTGAGATTTTATCCTAACTTTTTGATAAACCATGAGCCATATGCCTTGATCAGAAAAAGCATCTTTTTAGATGCTTTTTCTCATTTCACACAACACATTTTTTAATTAGTTATTTTCTTTTTCTTCTGGCGTTTTATTAATGTCGATATCAACTTTATAAGCAGAAGGTGCAAGTAAAGCAACCAACCCACCTATTAATAAAACAACAAAAAGCACCATTAACATGGTTGGCGCATTAAAGAGCAAATATGGCATTAATAATATAGGACTGATAGTAAAAACAAGTGAAATAATGACTGGATAACTTATACCAATATCTCTCACTCGTTGTGATAAAATCAGAGTAAATATGTAGATTTGTATTATTAAAAGTACAATTTCGATTAAACCATATGGCGTAAAAGAAAATTGATAATAAAATGCACTTTCAATTATTGAATCTGCGCTTTCAGGATAAAGTAATATATACCAGCGATATATTAAGTTTTCGACAATAGCAAATAAAATTGACCAAGCAATTTCTAAACCTAAAAAAGAGAGCCTTCCACGTCTTTGTTTTTTCCATTGATAAGCAAGTTTAGCTTGCATCATAAATCCCTTCATTTTTTAAAAAGTAACCTTCTTATCATAATATACTTAATGTCTTTTTCCAAAAAAATGTTATTGTAGTTAGTATCAGCACAAAAATATCTTTAATATTTAATAATTAGTGCGATAATACGTTATATTATCTTTTATAATAATTAAATATGTGGTGAGTTATTATGCAGCCTATTCAGACAACCCGTTTTGCCCTTCTTCACTAAGAAAATTATTACTTAACAAGAAGGGCTTAAAAATGAATTATAAAAAAATTGATTTAGAACAATGGCATAGAAAAGAACACTTTTTACATTATCGTCATAACTTGCAATGTGGTTTTAGTTTGACAACTAAGTTAGATATTACGGCCTTAAGGGATATATTAACTAAAAATCATCTTAAGTTTTACCCTGTAATGATCTATTTGATTGCAAAAACGGTAAATTATTATCCTGAATCTAGAATGGCAATAAAGAATGATGAATTGGTTATTTGGGATTATATCGATCCTGCATATACGATTTTTCATCCAGAAACGGAAACTTTTTCAGAGTTATGGAGCAAATATGTTGAAGATTGGCGTTCTTTTTTAAAAGAATATAAGCAAGATTATCAAAAGTATAAAGATAATCTGAATCTATCTGCAAAACCTAATTTACCTGAAAATCATTTCTGTATTTCGATGATCCCTTGGGTAAGTTTTGATGGATTTAATTTAAATGTTGCTAATGTAAAAGATTATTTTCCTCCCATTTTTACTATGGGAAAATATATTCAACAAAATGACAAATTTTTATTACCAATATCCATTCAAGTACATCACGCTACTTGTGATGGTTTTCATATAGCAAGAATGGTCAATAAACTTCAAGAGTTATGTGATGAGTTTTCAGTCTAACTATATTGACTTTTAGATAAAAAACTCGCCCTTTTATCAATTAAATAAAAGAGCGAGTTATTAAAAATTTGTTCAAATATAAATCAAATCATTATCGAACTTGTTTATTGATCCATTTTATTTCTTCATTAGTGAATCGAATATTGCTTTCTTTATTTGTATCAGTATCTTGTAAAATTTTATCTTTAATTAATTTACTGACTGGAACAATAATATTAAAGTGATCACCATTTTTAATACTATATATTTTTAATGGGATATCATGCACCATTGCAACGGCACGTAGCTCATTAAACTCATTCCAAAAATAGTCTCGACCTTCAAAATAAAAAGTTGGTGTTTTTATTGATTTAATATAACGATATACAGATCGAACATTAAATTCCTCTTCCTTATTTCTATCAAAAGGTAACTCAACTATCATATCTCCTTCAGCTCTTAATTTAAGATCAGGTATTCCACCTAAAGAGAAAACAGCTCTAAATTTATCACTATATTCACTCGCTAATAATGCACGTGTTCCTCCAGTGCTATGTCCAACGATATAGATACGTTTAGCGTCAATGTAAGGCAATGATGCTAAATATTCTCTCGCTGATTCTAGATCTTCCAATTCGCCATAGAACATTTCATAACGACCAGGATTGGTATTTTCACCTCGAAAAGATGGGATCATCAGTACCATATTGGGATCTCGAAAAATAGCACCAGTTTGATCATTATCAGCCGGTTTAGGTTGCCAAAAATAGTCATCACCCCCTATTCCACCGTAGCCTCCATTTAACCAGATCACGGCAGGCAATTTCGTTTTTTTGTTTGCTGGAGGTGGTGTTAAATAGGCATACATATCACCGGGTTTGGCTGGGTATTTAATAACATTAAATATTTCTGGTGGCGCTTCCCAAGGTGGATCAATATTATCAAAACTGTCATTTATAATTTCGGTTTTAAAACGCTGATGTGCTTCAAATAAAGTTTCATCACGAATTTCGATATCTGCATTAACAGAAAAAGAGCTAATACTTACCAAAGAAAAAAGAATTGCAGGAACAATTTGTTTAAAATTCATCATTTTTATATTCATATCAATCAACTTCCCTATAGATTATTTAAGTCGTGAGATAATAGCATAGGTTGTTTGAGGTTTATGAATAGAGATTTTTCGATAAATTAAAAATTCAAGGTAGAAAAAAGCATCTCAATTGAGATGCTTTGATAATGTAAAATAGTTAATTTTTAAGCCTAGCTTGCTTATTTTGCAGTCGTACGAATTAAGTAATCAAATGCGCTTAATGAGGCTTTAGCACCTTCACCAGCAGCAATAATAATTTGCTTATAAGGTACTGTAGTACAGTCACCAGCGGCAAAAACACCTTTAATATTGGTTTCGCCACGAGCATCAACAACAATTTCGCCCACCTTATTACGCTCAACTGTACCTTCTAACCACTGCGTATTAGGTAATAAGCCGATTTGAACGAAAATACCTGCTAGCGCAATATCGTGCATAGAATCATTGGTGCGATCTTTATATTTTAGACCGGTTAATTTAGTACCATCACCATACACTTCTGTAGTTTGAGCATTTAAGATAATCTCTACATTGCTTAAGCTACGCAGTTTTTTCTGTAATACAGCGTCGGCCCTCATTTCTGGCGCAAATTCTAATACTGTGACATGTTCGACTAAGCCGGCTAAGTCAATTGCAGCTTCAACACCTGAGTTGCCACCACCAATTACAGCGACTCTTTTGCCTTTAAACAGTGGGCCATCACAGTGTGGACAATAAGTTACACCACGAGTACGGTACTCATTTTCACCGGGAACATTCATATTTCTCCAGCGAGCACCTGTTGCAATAATTAAGCTACGAGTTTTTAAAATTGCACCTGATGCTGTTTCAATTTGGTGTAATTCCCCTTCTGATGCCCCCGGAATTAAACGACTGACTGTTTGGCTATCAATCACATCCACTTGGTAATCATCAACGTGAGCTTTTAAAGCACCCGCAAGTTTTGCACCTTCTGTTTTTGGTACAGAGATATAGTTTTCAATATCAACAGTATCAAGAACTTGACCACCAAAGCGCTCACCAATAAGACCCGTGTTTAAACCTTTACGTGCTGAATAAACAGCCGCTGATGCACCTGCAGGGCCACTACCAACAATCAATACATCAAATGCATCTTTTTGGTTTAATAATTCCGCAGTACGTTTTTCTGCATTGCTGTCTACTTTGTTAACGATTTCAGCTAAAGTCATACGACCTTGACCAAACTCGTTACCATTTAAGAATACAGCAGGAACGCCCATAATATTACGTTCCTGAATTTCATTTTGGAACATGCCTCCGTCGATCGCTGTATGTGTGACCTTCGGATTTAAAATCGCCATTAAGTTTAATGCCTGAACAACATCTGGGCAGTTATGACAAGAGAGCGAATAATAGGTTTCGAAATGAAACTCACCGTCTAACTGACGAATTTGTTCAAGTAATTCTTGTGCTTCTTTTGATGGGTGACCACCAGTTTGCAGTAATGCTAAAACTAATGAAGTAAATTCATGGCCTAATGGCGAACCGGCAAAACGAACACCAGTTTCTTTTCCTGGGTTAGTAATAAGAAAAGATGGTTTACGCACATCAGCGTTATTATCTTCACGATAAGTGACTTTATCGGATAATGGTTCGATTTCTTTTAATAGCGCTTGAATATCAGCTGAATGTTTGCTGTCGTCTAATGTTGCTACTAACTCAACTGGCTGGGTTAATCGTTCTAAATAAGCTTTCAATTGAGCTTTTAAATTATTATCTAACATTTTTGCACCCTCAATAAAATCGGGTGCCGAAACACCCGATAAATAACTTTTTTAGTGGCTTAATTCTTATTTAGATTTTGCCAACTAAATCCAGTGATGGAGCTAAAGTTGCATCACCTTCTTTCCATTTTGCTGGGCAAACTTCGCCTGGGTGGCTAGCTACATACTGAGCAGCTTTAACTTTACGCAGCAGGTCTGATGCATCACGGCCAATACCTTCAGCTGTGATTTCAATTGCTTGGATGATACCTTGTGGGTCAACAACAAAAGTACCGCGGTCTGCAAGACCTTCGTTTTCACGCATATTTTCGAAGTTACGAGTTAATGCGCCAGTTGGGTCGCCAATCATACCATATTTGATTTTACCGATAGTTTCTGAGCTGCTGTGCCATGCTTTATGGGTAAAATGTGTATCGGTAGAAACTGAATAGATTTCTACGCCCATTTTTTGGAACTCAGCATAATGATCCGCTAAGTCACCTAATTCGGTTGGGCACACAAAAGTGAAGTCTGCAGGGTAAAAGAAGAAAACGCTCCATTTGCCTTCGACGTCCTTTTCAGTCACTTCTACGAATTGACCGTCTTTAAATGCCATGTTTTTGAATGGTTTGATTGGGGTATTAATTAAAGACATTGTATTTCCTCCTGTTTGGTATGGGAACTAATGTACCTATTCCACTTGAGAATAGCTAATACATTCCTGCTATCAGTTCAATAGGTTTTACCTAATGAGTTGAAGAAATTGATAGAGATAGGTTAACGAAATGTAGCTATTAATGCAATTAAACAACAATGCAGCATGCCTTACTTACTATCAACAACTCTCTCTATTTAACATCCTTGCCTTAAATGGCGATATACTTATAACATTATGAATTATAAAAATAATAATTCAACCTACAACAGATTAGTTTAATATTATTGTGCTAATTTAGCAGGTTTAAGGATAGTATAAGTACACTCAAATGCTGCCTTTTGAATACGATAAATATCTTGGTCATCCGTTGTGGATTGAACAACCGCATCACCCGGTTGAAAGCGTTGCAATTCTCCCCATGGAGCTTCCATTGCAAATGCAGGTGTAGATCCCGGTACAATAAAATAATTCATTTCGATCCCTTTTGGGATAAAAGGTTGATAATCATTAGGATAAGACACTAAATTAATTTCATTTTTCTCTGCCGTATTGTAACGTTGAGCAAATTTAGCTTTTCTTACCAATATTTCTTCATTACCTGTCTCTGGACAGATATTTTGTACGACCCAATCTCCCCCTTTTGCAGGTTCAGAGACAGTTTCAACACCTTCACCTTTAATAATGGTTGTGATGATTTCACCTTCTTTAGCCGGCCTTGCCAATACAGGCTTGGTTTTAATAGCAACACCAGTGATCCCTGCTTGCTGAGCTTGAGTAAAATAAGCTACTCGCTCTTTTTGTGGTAATTGTGATAGGTCATCTGCAAATACGAAGGAAGGAATTAAGGCCAAACCTATTAATAGTGTTTTTATTCTATTTTGCTTATAGGTCTTATTATTTGAATAACTGTTTTGTGTATAGAAAGACATTGAATTGTTTCCTGCTTAATATTAATCGTATTTAAATACGTTATTTTATGTCTGTATTTGTTAAACAGATTATGGCAGGAAATAAAACTATGGCACGAGTAAAATCAGTTATCTAGCTGAGAAAAGATCAAAAAATCGAGAGATCTCACAACTTAAAAAAGAGAACATGTAATTAAGAGAAAAAAGCTTCAAACCATTAAATAGAGCATTAAAATATCTTTCTTTGAATTTATTGAACTAAAAGGAATTACTTATGCAAATAATTTACCCTGATGATTATTCTAAAATTGGTAAACCCGATGAGGCCTTTGAGCAAGAATATCGTTGTGCCAAAGCACTCAACATCCATTGCTTGTTACTCTCATCAGAAGATGTCACGTTGGGTAAATATAAGTTTTCACATCCATTTGAATCAGAACATCCCGTTATTTGGCGAGGATGGATGTTAAATAAAAATGAGTATCAACAGTTATACCATGCTGTGGATTTTCATGGCGGAAAAATGCTTGAAACACCTGAAGATTATATTCGTAACCATCATATAACTGGTTGGTATAAATATTGTAAAGAGTTCACACCAGAAACTGTTATTGTTAATGCAGAAACAGATTTTGAAAAGTTAACTAAGCAGCTTCAATGGCCAGCTTACTTTGTGAAAGATTATGTAAAATCGCTAACGACAACGAGAGGCTCTATCGCTAAAAATGCAGATGAGATTAGGGAAATATTAAAACTGATTACACAATTTAGGGGAAATATTGAAGGTGGCGTCAGCCTTCGCCGAGTTGAAGAATTTATTAATAATAGTGAGCGTAGATATTTTGTTTTAAATCAGAAAATATTTTCTGCGGATAATGAAATTCCTGAACTTGTAAGAAAAGTAGCGAAACAGATAAACACGCCATTTTATTCCATAGATGTAGTCAGGAATGCTGCTGGAGAGTTACGCTTAGTTGAGATTGGTGATGGGCAAGTTTCGGATATTAAAGAGTGGCAGGTTGAAAAACTGGTCAAAACATTTATTTTATCAGGTATTTGAAGTTTTACATATTTACCATTTTACATACTTATCGCTATACATAAAAAGCAAAGACTTCAACTAATAACAGTACATTAAAAATTGAAGTCTTTCGATGTGGGACTGATATCTAACTTAAAGTATCAAAAATAAAATTAAAAGAGATACTTAAAGCGAATACGAGCACCATAGCGATCCTTATCACTACTATGTACATTTATCTCGTCTTTGCCATCTATCCGTGAATAATAAGCACCTAAATAGGTTTTAAAATTATCCATATCCAAGATATTAGGTAATTCATAAGAAGCAAATACTGTATTGATATTGTACTTACCAGGATTAAGCGTTAGATAGGTTTCATTTTGCTCATTATTTCCGCTTGTTTGATAGTAAGCTTTAATATCATTATGTGCATAGATATAACCTAATTGGAATTTACGCCACAATACATTACTACCAATTGAAAAATCATTTTCATCTTTAGCATCAAGATAAGCAGCACTTAAATTTGCAACAATGCCATTAATAGGATCATCAGCTAAAGTATCCCATTTTAATGTTAGACCATAACCAGTACGACGTGATTGATCTTGGAATTTTCCATTTTCATCCTCGTAACCATAAGCTTTACTTATTACGTTTGCGTCTATTGCACCTGCAATTGTTAAGTTATCTTTCTGCCATGCAACAACAGGTCGCATATAAATAACATTTTTACGATTATCAAGTTTACGCCCGTGATACTCACCATCTTTGAAAACTGAAGTTCCATCTTCAACTAATGCATTTAACTCAAAATACCAGTCGTTGTAATGTGTATTAACCATCATGCTACCGCCATCACTACTACGACCACGCCCTTCTTTCATCATATAAATATAGCCAAAACCATCACCATATAAATCATTTGCGGTATTACCTGAATATTCGACAAAAGTATCTTGATTTAAAGGGAACATATCATACGCTTCATAACGACCAATTTTATATTCCCATTTATTACGTTGACCAAAGTAAAAGGCTGCATCATCTAGATTCATTTTACCGGTCATGTCAGCCATAGGCTGAACACGAAAACCAGCATAATTGCCATTTTTTAATTCTCTCTCACCATCGATACCAATTAAAATACGCCCATTAAGTGACCACTTTTCGTTATCTTCAAAGTCTTTTTGCTTACCAGGCATCATTCTCATTGATGTTAATTGACCTTTTTTACTTGCCGCATCAATATTATATTCAACATCGCCATACAATTTGAGGTCACCCCAATTTGTATTAGTAGAGAAAAAACCTGTAGCTTCTTTATTCCCTGTATTAGCAAGCTGAACTGATTGTTTTTGTTGAAGTTCATTTAGCTGGGTTTGAGCGATATTGGCTTTAGCTTGAGCTTCATCTGATTGCTTTTCTAATACAGCAATGCGTTGCTCCATATTCATTGAAGCAACGTTATTTGTAGGTTTTCCTTTATATCCATTATTTGAATTAATGAGTTGTTCAAGACGAGCTGCTTTTTGTTCTGCAGCAGCAGCTCTTGCTTCAGCCGCATTCGCACGTTGTTCTAACGCATTTAATCTTGCTTCAATAGCACTTATATCAGTTTGCGCATTAGCACATAACGGTGTAGCGAGTATCAAACTTATCACTACAGATAATGCTTTCACTTTCATTCGAATATTCCTAAGTTAGCAAATGTTGATTCAATAGGTACGGCAAATACATAACAATCAACTTAGTCGATCGATTGTTCTATTTGATGAGCGTATTGTTATTTTTATGCGGCAATACTTTTATGAATATCAACCGCTTATTCGCATCGTTATTTCTATTCTTAACAATAAATAAACCACTATCTATGTTACTTTTCTCTAATTTATGCGCATTAAATGCATGCATTATTGAGTAAGGTATACGTTTGAAGTAATGCACTTATTCTCGTTTAAGTGCTTACGAACGTTTATTATTTTGATCTGGTATTTATTTTATTGTTATTACAAGCATATCTCTGGTTTACGTTTTCTATTTTTATAATGGCTTACTAACCTAAATAAAATAATCGCTAACATGGAACATTTCCACAATCATTTATGATTTTTTTGATATTAGTACAATAACCTAAGAAAAACACCACAAATGGCCATCAAAAAAAGATGACTTGCAGAAAATAAACGAAGGCAGTGATTGCTAAGATAGTCATTGGGAAGTAAAACAAGTTTCACAAAGAAATTGTTGGTTTCTGTTAGTTAAAAACCACTTTGTAAAGCAGTAGATAGGAGGAACAACGGGTAGAAGAAAAACTGACAGAGGTCATATCATGATAACCTCCGTCCATCATTATCATATTCTGCCAGGTTTACGTAATGCTCTACGAAAGTAAGAAACTGGCATTTTAGGGCAAATTTGCTCTTTTACAGCTGGATTATTTTCTAAATCCTCTTTTTCTATTTCATTATGTCTTCTTGTATTTTGTGGTTGAGTATCTGTTTTATTCATCTTCCCTTTCCTCTGAGATCAATGCCTCATTAATAGCTTCGATTTTCTCAACTGCTTCATTAAGAATGGAAGCAATACGTTCCGCTTTTTCCACAGAAAGCTCTTTTAACACCAGTTTATGGCGTAATACAGCCTTTAATTTTCCAACCGCAGATTCAATCTCTTCTGAAACACCACCCGCGTTTTGAGACAAGTCTCTCGCATAAGCAAGTTTTCTTTGAATATTGGCATTTATTTCCTGATGTTCAGTTAAAAATGCAGAGCCTTCAGGTGTAATGCTGTAATTTTTACGACCTTTTTCAGCAATGGTGGCAACCAGTAGATCTTGCTCTTCAAGTAATGTTAGTGTTGGATAAATAACACCGGGGCTAGGCACATATAATCCTGAAGAGGCTTCATCAATTTCACGAATAATCTCATAACCATGGCTCGGTTTTTTCGCAATCATGCTGAGTAATAAAACTCGTAAATCACCATGATCAAACATACGTTTTAATTGACGTCCTTGACCTTTACCTCGCCCACCGCATCCACGACCGCGTTGTTTACCTTGTCTTTCAGAACCATGTTCACCATGACAGCATTCACCGTGACCCTCATGTCCATGTCCATGTTCACCATGACGACATTCACCGCGACCTTCATGTCCATGACCATGCTCACCATGGCAACATTCACCGCGGCCTTCATGTCCGTGACCATGTTCACCATGACAGCAATGCTCGCCGTGATTTCCATGGTTCCGACCTTGTTTAGCTTTACCTCCACAACGCCCTTTTCCGTTTCCGTGACCATGACTACCATGTTCGCCGTTTTCAGCGCGCTGTTGATAAAGTGAGTGTAATGCTCGAATCATCATAAATATTCCCTCATTGTTTTAGATATATCGAATTTATGTAATGCAATATAAACCGATATATCTAAATGATCAAGCTTTAGATATATCTAAATGTATTACTAAATCAATTTTATCTTTAACAATATGATTTATTTATGATTATATCCATACAAGAAACAGTGTTATTATGAATGATTCTCATTCTCTAGCTTGCTTTTATGTGCTATCAATGGAAATAAAAGAAGAAAAAATCAAAATAGTTATAAAAAATAAATTTTGAGGAAGTTGTGGTCGCTCTGTTTTAGTGAGCTGATGATTGTAAGTAATAAAGAGAAAACGATAAGTGACAATGTCACTTATTTTGTAAGGGGAGCAATTAGATGCAGACATTACCCCCCCAAAAAAGCGAAGATAATGAGATATCACCCACTTCTTCGTTTTTTAGGATGGATATTTTTAGTGATCAAAAGTTATTGTTATAACTCTCTCTCTAACGCAGATAAAACGACCTTCTTAATATATTGGTACCCTGCCTCAATTTGTTGTTTATCACCTATTTGCGTACTTTTTATAGTAAGTTGTAACAGACTTAAATGCTTGATTGTTTCCCACTCATTTTTATCTAGATAACACTCATGACAAAACTGTGCAGGTGCATCATCACTATTACGAGCACAAAGTGTAAGTAAGCTTAGGTCTTGTCTGTAGTGACTTTTTACAACTAAGTGTTCATATATTTCTTTATTCAGCTTATTTTGTGTTTCTAAACACGTATTCCCTTTTTTCACAACTGCAAAATTCAATTTATTAAAATCGGATGCTGATAAAACTCGAATAAAGTAGTGCTCCCCTTCCTTCTCAAAGGCTTGAGCTTGATTAAAGAATTGTTCAAGTTTGACTCGTGTTTCCCATTGAATTTGAGCATATTTTCCATATCCCGATAAAGTAAAAGGATAAAGTTGATGTACACTCCACATCGAAGCCACTGCAGGTGCTGATTGAATACCGTCAATTTCGGGAACACCATCAGCTTGCTCTGGACATAATCTTGGTGGATTGGTTAGAAAATGACTCATGCGTGCATCTTTAATACACACGACACCCGTGGGATAAGGTGAAAAGCCAGCTTGAAAAGGCTCAAAAGAGACAGAGTCTGCAAGAGAAAGCTGTGTGACGCTTTCATATATTTCTGGCGTTAATTCAAGTAGAGGCGCTTCTTTTTTTAGTTTTTTGCACAACGTCTTATAAGGAATAAGTTCGTAATTATCATCAAGAAACAAACTTTTCATATAACCAAATTGTGAAGCATCTATATGAATGTAAAAGGAATTTTTGTATTTTTCCTCACATTCTCTTCTTAATTCAAAAAGTGGTCTTAATTTATCAATGCTGCCATAAGATGGGGAGCCTAACATACCAATAATACCCAAAATAGGTTCACCCTGTTCAATAAGGCGTAAAACAATACTACGCATTTTTTCAGTATCTGTTTTAAATGATCCATCGATAGGCAATGCAATAAGGTTGTCATATCCTAACCCCAATATATCCATTGCTTTCTTCCAAAATTCAAAACGCGAAACAGGGACAAGTAATTTTCCTAAATGCATTGTTTTTGTCATACCCGTTCCCCGGCATGTCAAATAACTAACATCATCAAAAATTTTACGTTTATGGAGTTGTTCACCCATAGCTAGAATATCTGAGATAGACATATTGAATAGCTCAAATGCTTTTTTATCGGCAACCAAATCTCGTGACTTGGGATGGCGGGCAATTGCCATTGGTAATGTTTTTAAATTTCTAAGTGCCCATAATATTTCATAACAAGCAAGGGTATGGCTTGTCGTGATATGCCCAAATGCATCTTTCGATGAAAAGCCAATTAATTTACAGAGATCTTCTATAATTTTCTTTTCTTGTTGTTTTTGTAAGGGCGAATGGTGATTAAAAACATTATCTGAATTGTAAGCCAATGCAGAAAGATAGCCGAATTTAGCCAATTGCATCACCTGTGAATGATGATGAGAAAAATAAGGCTCAATATCTGATTGAGTAAAATTGCTTTGCTGTTTTAACGACTCTAAAATAGAGTCAAAAGAATTATCTACTGCTTTTTTTTCAATCGTACAATTTTTTATTTTAGTCTCTAAATTATCACTATTATTTTTTTTTGCTTTACTTGCATTAGGAAAAGAATACTCACTATTCATTAATATTTTTGCCATCTCTCGATGATAACATGCTAGCGTATCAACGGTTCGGGTATGGTATACACGCTCTGCAGCACTCAGACAGGTTTGTTTATGATTTGCCATCATCGCACCTATATATAAATTTTTGTTATTTGTTTTAATGAGAATTGTGTTTATTAATCGTAAATAATTAATCTCTATTCAAATGATATACTACATGATGAGTAAGAATCTTCTTTATTTTATTGATATCAGTTAAGATTTTTTCAATTCAACCTAAAGTTTTCTCTATTTAATGATTAATGATTTAGTTTTATTTGTTAGTTTCTTTATTATATTATCAATTTTGATTTAAGTTACTTTTCAGTCAATGTGATATTATTTTTACTAAGGTTAATACTTAAACCTACCTTAATTAGAATTAATAAATATTTCTATCGTCCAGCATCAATTAAAAAGGATGGATAATAAATTTTATGCGCCACCAAAAATATATTTATTTAATTGTTATTCATTTTTACTTCAATATATAAAAAAACACATGATAAATTGCTCATGTGTTTTTCGGAATATTCGCTTTTTTAAACAAAAAATAACCATTACTTCTTATAACAAATAATATTTAATACCCTTAGTTACTATCATTTACGTTATAAGTCGTATTTTCCAGCATAACTTTACCAATTAAATCACCAGACTCCATTAACTGATGAGCTTTTCCTGCTTCTGTTAATGGGAAAATAGCATTAATTATTGGCTTAATTTTACCTTCAGCAATCAATGGCCACACATGTTGTTTTAATTCTTGTGCAATGTGAGCTTTTTCTTCTACTGAACGGGAACGCATCGTTGAGCCGGTATGAATTAATCGTTTAATCATCATTGGCATCATATTTACGTTTTTAGGCATCCCTTTCATCATGCCCACTTGTATTATGCGTCCAAATTTGCTCGCAACTTGGTAGTTCTTCTCGACATAATCTCCACCGATAATATCAAGTACAACATCGACACCTTTACCGTGAGTTAAGATAGGAATTTCTTTAGCAAAATCGGTTTGTTTGTAATTGATGACATAATCAGCACCAATTTTGTAAGCTACTTCCTTTTTTTCTTCAGAACCTACGGTTGTATAAATGGTTGCCCCTATAGCATGGGCAAGCATAATTGCAGTAGAACCGATCCCAGAAGTTCCACCATGAATAAGAACAGATTCGCCCTGTTTTAGTTTGCCTAACTGGAATAAATTAGCCCAGACAGTAAAGAAGTTTTCAGGTAATGCAGCTGCTTCAATATCTGTTAAATTCATTGATGGTAATGCGATGTCTTCATGTGCAATACAATATTGAGAGTAACCACCACCTGCGACTAAAGCGCAAACCCGATCACCCAATTGCCATTTAGTACAACTTTCACCTAAAGCCACTACTTCTCCAGCAACTTCAAGGCCAGGAATAGGCGAAGCATCTGCTGGTGGCGGATAGCTTCCTTGTCTTTGAAAGATATCAGGTCGATTAACACCTGAGGCGGCAACTTTAATTAAAAGATAATGAGGAGGAAGTGAAGGTATGGGTGATATTTTTGCTTGTAATTTGTCTATATCACCAGGTTCTGTAATAGCAATCTCTAACATGTTTGCAGGTAAAACATTATTCATCATATGCTCCCATTTAATTTATCCACTCTCTGATCTTAACGCTAATTAAGCTTTTTCTATCGCTTATCTTACTTATTTCAAGAAAAGTGTTCGCCAATTAAGCAATAAATAGATCAAAGTGTATTTAAAGGAAGATTATAACCAACCTTGCTTCTGATGTTGTATGCAAATCGGGCATAATGTTGCGTCAGATTTCCATGATAAGAAAGCTAACCGACATTTTTCACAGTGTGCATCATAATAGTGATAAAAAATAGGTTCGTTATTTTTAGCGACATGTTCTTTAACATGAATGGATTTAGGAAAACAAACAACTTCACAATTCATACAACCAGTACAACGTTTTTCATCCAGTTGGAATATATTGTTTTCGAGTTCAATCGCACCTTCATCACAGACCTTTGCACATGCGGAACAAAGAATACACGTTTCGGTATCTAACTGAATTTGGAACCAACTATCTTCTGGATATAGTTGTTTTCTTGCATTTAACCCTGTTCTTACTTGATCTTTATTTAATGGTTTTTCATCAAGTTTTTGACGAAAAAGCATAAAACGACGACCACTATCAATATCAGTAGGTTCTGTGATCATTAATTGCCAGATAGGCTCTTGTAATGTTTTTAGTTGAATATTTAAATTCGCCAAAACAGGAAGCCATTTATCCACTAAAGGCTGCGCTATTTTCATTCCTCTAATGTGATATTGACGATGCCACACTAACAATTCTTCTGTGCTTGCTAGTGGTTCATCATGATTAACAACAAGATAATTATCCTGATGTGTTCTTTCATGAGGTGTAATGTTTTCTATTGCATCTACAGGGCAAGTAAATAGACAATTACCGCATTGAAAACAGCGTTCATTATCTATCTTTACATCTAGATGACCAAAAGTGATAGCGCCCACAGGACACACTTTAGAGCAACTATCACATAGGCTTTGTTTGAGGCGTTTTCTAACACATTTATCATTAATAATTGGTTCAGGAGGAAGATCCACCTTAATAAAACGCCTCATACTTCACTACTCCACTACTTTACAATAAAGAATGCAAAACGATTGAGAATTTCTGCAATCAGTATTGTTGCGCTACTTGCTAATACCATACGCAATCCTGAAGTAAATACAGCATTACGATATTTCCATACGCTGTATCCCATCATTAAAATACCAAGAATTGACAAAATCCATGCAGATATTCTTAATCCGAATGTTTCATTATACGCAATGATAGGCGTATGAGGGAACGTTATTGCATCATTTGTTGAAATGACTGATGACATCCATTCTAAATAAAAGGGTTGCTCCGCCATACGTAATGTTACTGCAAGGAAAATAACCACTAATGCACTGATTACAATTCTTTTTGCTAGCTCACTATTTACAAAGGCTTTAACGCGAAGTGCTGTTATTAATAGCGCTATAGCGGCCCCAGTTGAAAATAGTGCGCCTATAAACATAAAGTAAGTATTAATGTGCATCCATGTCAGCATCGAAGTGTTGTAATACAATGACGCCATACAAATTATATCAATGATGCCAAGCAGACCAATAACCGCTAATAAGGTTTTGTTCATGTGCCCTTTAATCAAAACCACTAAGGTATAAAGGCATAACGCACCAAGATAAACAGCAGCAAATATGATTTCACGACTCAACCATGATGAAGAAATATGGCGTAATGCATGAAAAGCATTCCATGGATATCCCATATGTAACGTTGATGCTAATAATCCTAAACACCCTAAAATAGCGGCAGTTAATAACACGGGTCGCATAGCAACCGTGGCTCTTTGATTACCAATCTCTTTTTCTAACCAACAAAAATAAAGGGCTGAAAAAAGAGTTACGCCAACAGAACTCTGGACGAATAAAGTAAAGGTCACTAATGGCCATTCATTCATGCTTGAACTCCTCCCTTTTTCGTCGCACCAGTATGAGGTTTGATAACTAAATTTGGATTTGTCATCGTAAAGTCAGGTAATCCTTGAACTTGGCTTAAATGCCCATATTTCGCTCTTAACTCTTTAATCTTGCCAAACTTAATCGCATTTAGCGGGCATGTATCAACACAAATTGGATTTTTGCCTTCTGATAGTAAATCAATACAAAAATCACATTTTGACATTTGTCCGGTCTCTTCATTCATTTGTGGTGCGCCATAAGGGCATGACCATGCGCAATAACCACAACCTACACATTTAGAGGTATCAACACGAACAATGCCATCACCTTCACGTTTGTGCATTGCTGTTGTTGGGCAGTTTTTCACACAAACGGGTGATTCGCAGTGGTTACAAGAAATAGTTAATGTATATGCAAACACATTATTAACCAAACCACCTTGCCCTGTCGGTGCAAAACCGCCTCCTTTTACTTCATAAATACGGCGAAAACGACGACCAACTTCTAAATTATTTTTATCTTTACATGCTACTTGGCAAGCTTTGCAACCAGAACAACGAGAGGAATCAATAAAGAAACCGAGCTGTTCGTCGCTTACCGGTGCATATTCTTTAAAGTCACTCATGCTTTGGTTACCTCAACTAAAACAGTTAAATGTGAATTACCATGTGATAATGGTGTCATTCGTGTCGATGTTAAAACGTTAGGGCATCCCCCATGATCAACGCCGTTTTCATCGGGAGCCCACCAAGCACCAGCTTGTAAACCAACAACACCAGGAATAATGCGTTGTGTTACTAATGCTGGGATCTCAGTTATTCCGCGTTCGTTATAAATACGCACCATATCACCATTTTTGATACCTCTATTTTCAGCATCAATTGGATTTATCCACGCCTCTTGACGTTGAGCTTCTTGTAACCAAGGGTTAGCATACTGCGTTGAGTTAGCTCGATTTTTTCCTTTCCAAGTCAACATTTGTAATGGATATTTTTCTGTTAATTTGTCTTCTGGGCCTTCAATTGCTGGCACATAATGAGACAAAGCCGGAATATCCGGATTATTCATGTCATAAAGACGTTTAGAAAAAATCTCAATTTTACCTGAAGGTGTTGGGAATGGATTATTTTCAAAGTCACTGATGTTTTTTTCAAAGGCAACGAAAGGTTTATCTTTAAACAGATAACGGCGTGTTTTTTGTAACTCTTCAAAATTAGGAAAATCAGGTCTATCTTCAAAACGTGTTTTGTTAATATCAACAAGGTGAGCAATCCATTCTTTCTCACTACGACCTTCAGTGAAAGCTTCTTTTACACCCATTTTTTCAGCAACTTCTGTAATCCATTCATAATCAGAACGGCGTTCAAAAGCGGGCTCAACAACTTTTTCAGAAAGTAGGAAGTAATTTCCTGTTCCCCACGTATTTCCTATGTTCCAGCGTTCCAAGAAACTGGTTTCAGGTAAAACGAGATCGGCATATTTTGCAGAAGGTGATAAATAGAGATCACTAACAACAATAAATTCTACTTTCGAGTCATCTGCTAATAATTTTGCTGCTGCATTCACATCGGGATTTTGGTTAACTAAATAATTACCCGCTAATGAGAAGATCATTTTGATATTAGTATCAAGTTTATCTGCATCAAGAAGCCCATCTTCAGCACGAACTTTACTTGCATCTTCAACGGCCTGCATCCAGTTCATAATAGAGATTTTAGCTTTTATTGGGTTTTCGCCAATATTAGGCCCACGCATAGATTGACGGTTACCAATACCACCATATCCAGCCGCCCACGCCCCTTTCTTACCAACATTTCCTGTAATAGCAGCGAGTAATGACGAGCCTCTAGCACTGCGTTCACCACAAATATGACGTTGAGGTCCCCAGCCTTGAATTAAGGCAGCAGGTTTTGTCATGGCATATTCACGTGCAAGTTGGCGAATGGTATTTGCAGGTACTCGAGTAATTTTTTCTGCCCATTCAGGTGTTTTTTCTATTCCATCTTTTTTACCTGTCAAATAAGCTACCAAGGACTCATTAGCAGGAACACCTTCTGGCATATGCTCTTCATCAAAGCCAATAACATATTTATCAATAAAAGGTTTGTCATGAAGGTTTTCGGTGACAATGACATACATCATTGCATCCATTAAAGCATTATCAGTTGTTGGTAAAAGCGGTATCCATTGGTCAGCAAGAGATTGGGCGGTATCAGAATAACGAGGATCGACCACAATAAATTTAGTACCATTATTTTTCATCTTTTGAAAATAATGGTTAGTATGCCCAAAAATAGTTTCATTAGGGTTATGGCCCCATAAGATCACTAATGGTGTGTCTTCAAGGGTGTCTAAAGAGCTACCTGTTTTTGCAATACCATAAGTATAAGGCGTTACCTTTAAGGTGTTACCCAAGCTAACCGAATGGTAATAAGGAAGATAGCCTCCTGTTAAATTAAAGAGTTTCTTCATCATGGTATCACCAGAGAAGATCCCCCCTGTTACTGCTGTGCTCACTGTTAAAAAACGACTTGCAGCACCATGTTTTTCCGTCAAACGTGTCACATTTTCCGCAATGAGCGTTGTTGCCTCATCCCATGAAATGCGTTCAAATTTGCCTTCACCACGTTTGCCGACCCTTTTCATTGGGTATTTCAATCTATCAGCATGGTAAGAAAACTTGCGATAACCTCGTCCACGCACACATGCCCTCATAACAGGCATCGCTTCATCTAATTCATTATCTGGTCTCGTGGTAATACGAGTAACAATACCTTCCTTTATATGTGCACGGATATCACACTTACCACCACAGTCAAAAGTACTGCATGTAGCAACAACAGTGGCCGGTTCTTTATCATTTCGTGCAATAGGTAAGCTTTTATCTGTATTAGCTTGTGCATTTCGTGCGAAAAAAGGCACAGTAACTAATGCCGCACTTGTTTGAACAAAATGGCGACGACTTAAAGACATCATCCCTTTGTTTTCTTCACTTTTTTCTATTTTTTTCATTAGTTTATCATTCTCACATAACAACTCTCATCAGTGAAAATAATAGGGTATAGTGGTAAACCCTCATTGATGTACATCAATACCACTTAATAGGTAATAGAATGTTTCAATTTTCCACACTTCTTTGCAGTTCCCCCATCTTTTATAAGGAAAAGCTAATTCAAGGTAGCATTAAGTTGTATCAAAAATACACCTAGTTAACTTTACTTATTTTTTGTTAAGAAAATAAAGAGTTATGTATAAAAAACACGAATTTAAGGTAAAGCCGTAAACTAAATGTCAATATAAAGATAGAAAATATTGAAGCACACCTTCATTTTTGGCTTTTGACGAGGATAATTTAGTAATAGCACTATAATTTCATTAGAAAATCGAATAATATACCAATCGAGTATAGGGTTAGCGCAAATTGTTCTAAATAAGCCTTTAAGCAAAACATCGTTTTTATCAAGATACATGTTTTGTTACATTCAGAATTATTTCTACACGTATCGTTATTCCCCTTACCAATTACTGCAATATGTGTTAAAATTGACGCATATCAATATTTTTATTTGTAATGAGCAAGCTTATGATCCCAGAAAAACGCGTCGTTCGCCGAATCCAATCTGGCGGTTGTGCAATCCATTGTCAGGATTGCAGTATTAGCCAGCTCTGCATCCCGTTTACTTTAAACGAGCATGAGCTTGATCAACTCGATAATATTATCGAGCGTAAAAAGCCCATCCAAAAAGGTCAAACCTTGTTTAAAGCCGGTGATGAGCTGAAATCACTTTACGCCATACGTTCCGGTACTATTAAAAGTTATACCATTACGGAAGAAGGCGACGAGCAAATAACAGGATTTCATCTTGCTGGTGATTTGGTTGGATTTGACGCCATTATTAATACTGAACACCCTAGTTTCGCTCAAGCCTTAGAAACATCAATGGTTTGCGAAATTCCATTTGAGACTTTGGATGATCTGTCAGGCAAAATGCCTAACTTACGTCAACAAATGATGCGCCTGATGAGTGGTGAAATCAAAGGTGACCAAGAGATGATCTTACTGCTATCGAAAAAGAATGCAGAAGAACGTCTGGCTGCTTTTATTTATAACCTCTCTCGTCGTTTCGCTCAGCGTGGTTTTTCTCCTCGTGAATTCCGTTTAACCATGACACGCGGTGATATCGGTAATTACTTGGGTTTAACCGTTGAAACGATTAGCCGTTTATTAGGTCGCTTCCAAAAAAGTGGCATGTTAAGCGTTAAAGGTAAATATATTACCATCGAAGATGGTACGTTATTAAGTGAACTAGCTGGTAAACTTCCTTCGTCAGCTGAAGTTTAATATCTGTTACATTTCACTCGCTAATTTTATAACGGGGCACACAAATTTGTGCCCCGTTTTCTATTTTGTACTATTGCATTTTATCTTCTTGGGTTATCTTTAAATTGTAGATGGATAAATCCAGCCCTAAAGAGGATATTACAATGGAAAAATATCAAAACCTTCTCGTTGTCATTGATCCTAACCAAGATGACCAACCAGCACTTCGCCGTGCTGTCTATATCGTTCAGCGTAATGGTGGGCGGATAAAAGCTTTTCTACCTGTTTATGATCTCTCCTATGACATGACAACCCTTTTATCTCCCGATGAACGCAACGCAATGCGCAAAGGTGTTATTAGTCAAAAAGCAGCTTGGATCAAACAGCAGTCTCGCTATTACCTTGAAGCCGGTATAGAAATTGATATTAAAGTCATTTGGCATAATCGACCTTATGAAGCCATTATTGAAGAAGTTGTAGCACATCAACATGACTTACTCATAAAAATGGCTCATCAACACGATAAATTAGGTTCCCTTATTTTTACTCCTCTAGATTGGCAATTACTTAGAAAATGTCCTTGCCCTGTCTGGATGGTTAAAGATAAAGAGTGGCCTGAATACGGTACTATTGTCGTGGCAGCAAATTTATCAAATGAAGAATCTTATCATGATGCTCTTAACCTAAAACTTATCGAATTAACAACTGATTTGTCTCATCGCATACAAAAAGATCCTGATGTTCATCTACTCAGTGCTTATCCTGTTGCACCAATTAATATTGCGATTGAGTTACCTGATTTTGATCCTAATCTTTATAACAATGCACTTCGTGGTCAGCATCTTATTGCGATGAAAGAACTTCGTCAGAAATTCTGCATCCCTGAAGAGAAAACACATGTTAAAGAAGGATTACCAGAACAAGTTATTCCTCAAGTTTGTGAAGAGTTAAATGCAGGTATTGTTGTTTTAGGTATTTTAGGAAGAACTGGGCTTTCAGCAGCCTTCTTAGGAAATACCGCAGAACAACTGATAGACCATATCAAATGTGATTTATTGGCCATCAAACCAGATGGTTTTACCTGCCCTATTACAGTTGATAGCGATCACGATTGATTGTTGAAGTATCCATTAAAAAAGCCAGTCAAAATTGACTGGCTTTTCACTATTCACTATCTGTATCTATCACAGTGCTTTTAAAATTGCGTCTACGCTAGCTTTAGCATCGCCAAATAACATTTGCGTATTCTCTTTAAAGAATAGAGGATTCTGAACCCCAGCATAACCTGTATTCATGGAGCGTTTAAACACAATGACGTTTTGTGCTTTCCACACTTCTAACACTGGCATACCTGCAATTGGGCTATTTGGATCATCTTGTGCTGCTGGGTTTACCGTATCGTTAGCCCCAATAACTAAAACAGTATCAGTATCAGAGAAATCATCATTGATTTCATCCATTTCTAATACAACGTCATAAGGCACTTTAGCTTCCGCTAACAATACATTCATATGGCCCGGTAAACGCCCTGCTACCGGGTGAATACCAAAACGTACTTTCACACCACGTTGACGTAATTTCTCAGTGATGTCATGCACAGGATATTGTGCTTGAGCCACCGCTAATCCATAACCAGGAGTGATAATTACAGAAGTTGAATTTTTCAGCATATCAGCGACTTCTTCAGCCGTTGTTTCGCGATACTCTCCCATTTCACCTTCTTCAGTTGGAGCTGAACCATCTGTACCAAATCCACCTGCTATTACGCTAATAAAGGAACGATTCATCGCTTTACACATAATATAAGAAAGGATCGCACCTGAAGAACCCACTAATGCACCGGTTACGATTAACAAGTCATTACTCAACATAAAGCCTGCGGCAGCAGCAGCCCATCCTGAGTAGGAGTTCAGCATCGAAACAACCACTGGCATATCAGCGCCACCTATCGATGCAACTAAATGCCAACCAAATGCTAATGCAATTACTGTCATTACGATGATTAAGAAAACTTGTAAGCCAACACTGTCGGTTTTAACAAACCAAATCATCAATAAGAAAGAAACAACTAAAGCAGCAAGATTTAATTTATGGCGATTAGGCAACATCATCGGTTTCGACGACATTTTTCCACTTAATTTACCATAAGCAACAATCGAACCTGTGAATGTAACAGCACCAATGAAGATCCCTAAAAAGACTTCTGTTAGATGGATATTCACCATCACAGTATCCATTGCTGTGTTGTGGTCAAGATAACTGTTAAAACCTACTAAAACAGCCGCTAAACCTACAAAACTGTGTAAGATTGCAACCAATTCTGGCATTTGAGTCATTTCGACTTTTTTAGCTAAACGGATACCAATAACAGCACCGATTACCATTGCAATAATGATCCAACCTACATTGCCAGCATAAGGCCCAAAAATGGTTGCGAACAGTGCAATCGCCATCCCTGCAATACCAAAGTAGTTACCTTGTTTAGAGGTTTCATGCTTTGATAAGCCGGCAAGGCTAAAAATAAATAATATTGCGGCGACAATATATGCCGCTGTAACAACTCCGCTGGACATAATTGTCTCCCTTATCCTTTACGGAACATTTTCAACATACGTTGAGTAACAGTAAATCCACCAAAAATATTAATACTCGCAATTAAAATTGCGACAAACGAAAAGAGGCTAACCCAACCACCACTCCCAATTTGGAGTACAGCACCGACAACGATAATGCCTGAAATTGCGTTTGTAACTGACATCAATGGTGTATGCAATGAATGGCTAACATTCCACACAACGTAATATCCCACCACACAAGAAAGCGCGAATACCGTAAAGTGAGATAAAAACTCTTTTGGTGCAACATTGGCAAGCCATGCAAATAATAAGAAAGCAATAGCTAATAAGCCGTATTTCTTCCAAGGTGAAACAGGTTTAGCAACGGGTTTCTCTTGTGGTTTCGCAGCAGGTGCAACTTTAGGTTGTGCTGAAACTTGAATCGGTGGTGCAGGCCATGTTACTTCACCAGCACGAATAACAGTCACACCTCTAATAACAACATCATCAAAGTCAATATTGATATTGCCGTCTTTCTCTTTACAAAGTAATTTCAGTAAATTGACTAAGTTAGTACCGTAAAGCTGAGACGATTGTGCCGGCAAGCGAGCTGCAAGATCTGTGTAACCAATAATTTTCACGCCATGTTCTGTCGTAAAGACTTTATTAGGTACGGTATATTCGCAGTTCCCTCCATTTTGGGCAGCCAGATCAACAACCACACTCCCTGGCTTCATTGAATCAACCATTTCTTTCGTAATTAAACGAGGTGCTGGCTTTCCAGGAATTAATGCGGTTGTAATGATGATATCAACATCTTTTGCTTGCTCTGCAAATAACGCCATTTCAGCATCAATAAAGGCTTTTGACATTACCTTCGCGTAACCATCACCACTGCCTGCTTCTTCCTTAAAATCAAGCTCAAGGAATTCAGCGCCCATACTTTGAACTTGTTCTTTCACTTCAGGGCGAGTATCAAATGCACGAACAATTGCGCCAAGGCTTCCTGCAGCACCAATTGCAGCAAGACCTGCAACACCGGCACCAATCACCATCACTTTAGCTGGTGGTACTTTACCCGCAGCAGTAATTTGCCCTGTGAAGAATCGACCAAACTCATGAGCGGCTTCAACAACAGCACGATAACCAGCAATGTTTGCCATCGAGCTCAATGCATCAAGAGATTGTGCACGAGAAATACGTGGCACACTATCCATGGCCATAACATTAATGTTCTTTTCAGCTAGTTTTTCGAGCAATGGCGCATTTTGTGCTGGCCATATAAAGCTCACTAACGTTGCGCCTTCTTGCAATAATGTTATTTCATTATCAAGTGGTGCATTAACCTTCAAAATAATGTCTGACTGCCAAACATTTTGGAGGTCGAGGATTTCAGCGCCAGCTTCTTGATAAGCTTTATCTTCAAAGCTTGAAGCAATACCAGCACCATTTTCAATTGCGACTGTGAATCCTAATTTTATGAGTTGAGTTACTGTGGCTGGTGTTGCCGCAACCCTTGTTTCATTAGAAAGTCGCTCTTTGGGTATACCAATTCGCATAATTTTCCCTTCTTATCCATAGTGACCTGTTAAAACTTCTCCATTAACTTCACATTCATGCAAAAAAAATGTTAAAAATAATAATATGCATGCCATTAATCGGAGCTCTAATAACCTACTGAAAATAAAACCAATAATCTATATCTGTGTAAAGCTAAAATTGAACTTAATTGGATCATTTTAGTCGAAAAGGCATATTTATGAATTATTCACTATATTCAGGTAAATATCTGGTAACATATACTGGTCATTTGACTCTGTGGTGATTCGCTAAATAAAATAATGCGACAAATGCTATTATTACATGTAATAATTAATCCCTATGTGATAAACCACTACGTTCAGCACATGACCAATATTAATTGCGCAAGGCGGAAGGATTTTGTATGAAGCTGAAAACCTCAGTCATCGCAGCAGCGATGTTGTCTTTAACTAATATCACTGTTGCGCAGGCTGCTCAGGAATTAACACCCGAACAAGCTGCAGAACTAAAACCATTTGAAAGAATCACAGTTATCGGTCGTTTTAACGCTATTTATGAAGCCGCTGATGCGGTATCTCGTCGTGCGGATAAAGTCGGTGCTGATAGTTTCTACATTCAAGGTCTAGATGATATTAGTGATAGTGGCAACATGAGTGTTACTGCTGATCTATACCATAAAGATGCACCCAAAGCAGAAGAAGAAAGCTATCGTGTTTTTCATGGCGTAACTGAATTACCAAAACCTGAAGCAATTCTGTTACAACCATTTGATACTGTTTCTATCCGTGGTTACTTCCCAACAACCCCTGATATTAACGATGCAATTGCAAAAGCGGCTGCTAAAAAAGGTGCTGCATCATTCTTTATTGTACGTAATGTATCGACAAATGATGGTGGTAACCAAGAAGTCACAGCTTATATCTACAAAAAAGATGCACCTAAACGCGCTATTCAAGCACCAGAAGCCGTTGTTCCTTATGATTCTGATGCCGGTCGCGCACTTATTGCTGAAGGCGGAGCCTCTGCCAATAAAGTTGAAAAGCCAGGTCTTGCATCAAACACTGATTTTGATAGAAGTGTAGGTGCATTTGCTGATACACAAACTTCGGGTGCAAGTGGTCGTTACACTGTCACATTACCTGATGGTACTGAAATCCAAGAAGTTAACAAAGCAGCTGCTGCCTTAATGGACCCTTTTGATACCATTACATTTAGCGGATACTTTGTAAACTCGCCAGAAATTTCTTATCAGGTTGCTAAACGTGCTGCCGCAAAAGGTGCCAAGTATTACCATATTACCAATGAATGGCAAAGTGATGGTGGTACAGTCACTATTACTGCTGACCTATTCAAGTAATAAAACTTCCTAATTAATAAAAACCTTGCTTATGCGAGGTTTTTTTTTACTCAAAATATAATCAAATAAACCACATTTTGTAAAAGTGCATAATTTTTATGATTTAATGCATAGACAACCAAGTTAACTCTCCGTAAAATCTCGCTGTTTTTTAGTGTTTTTATCTTTATTTAAATTTGAGATATTCATATTTATTCTATTTACTGACCAAAAAACAAGAAAATACGCTATTTATTTACAATTTTAATCACGTAGGTAATTATCCTTGAATAAAAAACTTGGCTTAATATCACTCACCGCGTTAGTGTTAAGCTCAATGGTTGGTGCTGGTGTATTCAGTTTGCCTCAAAATATGGCTGAAGTTGCTAGCCCTGCTGCATTGATTATTGGCTGGGTGATAACGGGTGTTGGGATACTCTTTCTTGCCACGTCTTTATTGCTTCTCTCTCGCCTTCGCCCCGATCTTGATGGTGGTATTTTCACTTACGCTAAAGAAGGATTTGGTGAGTTTATTGGTTTTTGCTCTGCATGGGGTTATTGGGTCTGTGCGGTTGTCGCTAACGTTTCTTATCTTGTTATTGTCTTTGCTGCCTTCAGTTTTTTTACAGACTCTCCAGAAAATGTCATTTTTGGTGATGGTAATACTTGGCAGGCCTTAATAGGAGAATCCATATTACTTTGGGTTGTTCACTTTCTTATCTTGCGTGGTGTACAAACAGCAGCCAGTATTAATTTAATGGCAACAATGGCAAAACTTATTCCGCTGGGATTATTTATTATTGTCGCCCTATTAGCTTTCAATATGGACATATTTACCCTTGATTTCCAAGGAATAAATATGGGTGTTCCTGTTTGGGACCAAGTTAAAAATACAATGCTGATCACACTATGGGTATTTATTGGTATTGAAGGTGCCGTCGTCGTTTCTGCAAGAGCTAAAAATAGACGAGATGTTGGTTTAGCGACTGTACTTGCTGTTGTTATTGCTTTGATTATTTATATTCTTGTGACACTTTTATCACAAGGTTTAGTCAGCCAAGCTGATCTAGCTGCAATGAAAAACCCGTCAATGGCTCCTCTGCTTGTACAACTGATTGGTAGTATGGGTGAAATAATTATTGCTGCAGGTCTTATTTTATCTGTTTGTGGTGCATATTTAAGCTGGACTATTATGGCTGCAGAAGTTCCCTATATCGCAGCATTGCATCATTCATTCCCTAAACAACTTGGTAAGCAAAATAAAAATGATGCACCATCATCTTCATTATGGTTTACCAACTTAGCTGTTCAATTCTCTTTAGTATTAATCTGGCTAACAGGAAGTAACTACAACACATTACTGACTATCGCTTCAGAGATGATCCTTGTTCCTTACTTCTTAGTGGGTGCTTTTCTATTTAAAGTTGCTATTGCACGTAGTAGCCGTGCTTTGTTACTGATAGCCATACCCGCAAGTTTATATGGCTTATGGTTACTCTATGCGTCTGGTGTTATTAATTTATTGTTATCTGTTGTGCTTTACGCACCTGGTATCTTAATGTTTTTATATACACGCAAACAATATAAAGACAATAACCCCTTACTTTTAGGCGAGAAGATCCTGTTGGTACTTGTGTTATTTGGTGCCATTCCTGCATTAGGTTATTTATCTCTTTACTAAAGTTACTTCTAGAGGTGCGATAAAAATCGTACCTCTTTTCTCTCTTTTTTTCTCTCATGTTTGTTTCTATTAACAACCCTATTTTTTAAACCGGTAATTTTTTCCCTACTAAGCTGTCATTTTTTATATGGATGGTTAGGTGCTAATAAGTTAGCTAATCAATAGTATGTTGTAACTAATATATAGGTAGCTATTAATTGCCAAGGGTATAAAAAAACCCACGAAAAGCATTAGTTTTCGTGGGTTCAAACATGTCACTATTTAATTAGTTAAAATTAATTTGTTCCATTGCCTGCAATATACGTTTATCCGAGATTGGATAAGGTGTTCCTATCTGTTGAGCAAATAGACTCACTCTTAACTCCTCTATCATCCAGCGAATATTTTGTACATCATCTTGCTGTTTTTGTTTTTCAGTCAGTTTACCTAGCCATTGTTGCCATTGCTGTATAACATTTTCAACTCGACTCATTTGTGCACGATCACGATTAGGATCGATAGCTAATTTTTCCATTCGTTTTTCAATCGCACTCAAATAACGAGGAATATCAACAAGGCGTTTCCAGCCGTGAGAGGTAACAAAACCAGGAAAAACCAACTGCCCAAGCTGGGCTTTAATATCAGATAATGCAAAAGCAACACTAATATCAACCCGCCCTTTTAAGCGTTTATTGATGGCAAATACCTGCGTTAAAATTGTTTCAACTTGTTTTGCTATATCAACCACAGCATCATTTAGTTCTGCTCTGACATACTCTTGTAGCTTTTGATATTCGTCTTCTTGCCAAATTAAGCCGCCATAAGACGCCATAAGTTTATCAACACCACAAGCGATACAGTCATCAATTAAATCAAGCACTTTGCCATAAGGATTAAAATAAAGACCAAGTTTTGCTTTATTTGGTAATTTTTCATGCAAGTATTTAATTGGAGAAGGAATATTTAATAGTAATAACCGTCGTATCCCTTCCCACATTGATGCTTGTTGTTCAGTTTCTGTTTCAAAAAGCTTAATACCTACACTGTTTTTTTCATCAACTAAAGCAGGATAAGCCTTCACTGAATAACCACCGCGTTTTTGTTCATATCGCTGAGGCAAATCACCAAAACTCCAAATATGTAAATCTTGTTGTTCAATACCATCATCGGCTACTGCTGATAATGTTTCTTGCACTTTTTCCTTTAAGTTATCTTTTAATTTATTGAGATCTTTACTTTCTGCCAGTGTTTTATTTTTTTCGCCAACAACACGGAATGTCATTTTTAAGTGGTCGGCAACTTGATCAAGTTGCCAACTTTCTCTATCAACCATCACCCCAGTCATTCGACGTAACTCTTTTTCAAGTCTATCAAGTAAATCACCTTCAACTTGAGGTACTCGCTCTAAAAATGCAGAAGCATAATTAGGTGCAGGTACAAAATTACGACGGATAGGTTTTGGTAATGATTTAATTAGAGCCACTATTAATTCATGACGAATACCCGGAATTTGCCAGTCAAATCCTTCATTTTTTACCTGATTCAAAATAGGTAATGGAATATGAACGGTGACACCATCAGCTGCAGTGCCGGGTTCAAATTGATAAGTGAGGCGTAATTTTAAATTATCTTGTTGCCAATAGTTCGGATAATCTAATGCACTAACTCGTTTAGCATCATCTTTAATAAGCATACTTTTTTCAAAGTTAAGCAGATCAGGTGATGTTTTTTGTGTATCTTTCCACCATTTGTCAAAATGACGAGATGAAACGACGTCCTGAGGTATTCGCTGATCGTAGAAGGTAAACATTGTTTCATCATCGACAAGAATGTCACGACGACGGGATTTATGCTCTAACTCTTCAACTTCTGTCCGTAGTTTTAAGTTGTCACGGAAAAATGCATGACGAGTTTGCCAATCCCCTTCCACTAGGGCGTGTCGGATAAACAGTTCACGGCATAAAAGCGGATCAATTTGACTGTAATTTATAGGTCGAGAGGCAACGATAGGTAAACCATATAATGTCACTTTTTCATTAGCCATTACTGCGCCTTGCGCTTTTGACCAATGGGGTTCGCTATATTGATGCTTCACCAGATGTTCAGCAATAGGTTCAATCCACTCAGGTTCAATCCGAGCCGCAATCCTCCCCCATAAACGAGATGTTTCAACGAGCTCTGCCACCATTGTCCATTTAGGCGGTTTTTTGAATAGACCTGAGCCTGGATAAATAGAAAAACGAGCATTTCTTGCACCAGTGAACTCTTGTTTATCCGCATCTTTTTGTCCAACATGCGACAATAAACCGCTTAGGAGTGCAACATGAACACTTCTAAAATCAGCAGGCTCACTATTGACAGGGAAACCTAATTCTTTCACAACTTGTCTTAATTGCGTATAAACATCTTGCCACTCTCGCACGCGCATAAAATTTAAAAACTCTTGGCGACACAGTTTTCTAAACTGGGAATGACTCAACTCTTTTTGTTGAGTTTTCAAATAATCCCACATGTTTAAAAAAGACAAGAAATCAGAATCTTTATCTTGGAAGCGCCGATGTTTCTCATCAGAAGCTTGTTGTTTATCCATCGGTCTTTCACGAGGATCTTGAATTGAAAGTGCGGAAGTAATGACCATCAACTCTTTAACAGCACCATATTTACGCGCTTCAAGTACCATTCTTGCTAAACGAGGATCAATAGGAAGTTGTGCAAGTTGTTTTCCCATAGGGGTTAAACGATAAGCACCATTATTATCGGTTCCCTCTTGTAATGCACCTAGCTCTTCTAATAATCGAACACCATCTTGAATATTACGTTTATCAGGTGGCTGTACAAATGGGAATGCACTAATATCACCTAATCCTATTGAGGTCATTTGCAAAATAACAGATGCAAGATTAGTTCTTAATATTTCAGGATCAGTAAACTCAGCACGAGAAATAAAATCATCTTCTGAATAAAGACGAATACAAATACCATCAGAAACACGACCACAACGCCCTTTTCTTTGATTTGCTGAAGCTTGAGAAATAGGCTCTATTGGAAGTCGTTGTACTTTAGTCCGATAACTATAACGACTGACACGCGCAAAACCGGTATCAATAACGTATTTAATACCAGGTACAGTTAATGAAGTTTCGGCAACGTTGGTTGCTAAAATAATGCGTCTGCCATTATGAGGATGAAAAATTCGATTTTGTTCACTATTAGATAAGCGGGCAAATAAAGGTAATACTTCGGTGTGGCGAAGTTGTAATTTATTCAGAGCATCAGCAGTATCGCGAATTTCTCGTTCACCACTCATAAAAATAAGAATATCACCCGCACTTTCTCGGCTTAATTCATCAATAGCATCGATAATCCCATCAGTCATATCCTTATCACTATCCAGTTCATCACCACCAATTGGGCGATATCTCACTTCAACAGGATAAGTTCTACCTGAAACTTCAATAATTGGAGCTTGACTAAAGTGTTTAGAAAAACGCTCAGGATCAATGGTTGCTGACGTGATGATAACTTTTAAGTCAGGACGTTTAGGTAATAGCTGTTTTAAATAGCCAAGAATGAAATCAATATTTAAACTACGCTCATGGGCTTCATCGATAATAATCGTGTCATATTGCAGTAACAGTTTATCTTGCTGTAATTCTGCTAACAAAATCCCATCAGTCATCAATTTAACAAGTGTATTGTCACCAACATGATCGCTAAAACGAACTTTATAACCTACAGCTTCTCCTAACGTACTTTTTAACTCATGAGCAATACGTTCAGATACAGAGCGCGCGGCTAAACGGCGTGGTTGAGTATGGCCAATATATCCTTTGATCCCTCGCCCTAATTCAAGACAAATTTTAGGGATCTGTGTTGTTTTACCTGAGCCAGTTTCCCCTGCAATAATAACGACTTGGTTATCTTTTATTGCATTATAAATAGCATCTTTCTTTTGACTAACAGGAAGGTTTTCAGGGTAAGTAATTTCAGGACAATTAGCTTGGCGGCGAATTATCATCTGGTGTGCTGTGGTGATATCTTGCTTAATTGCATTTAATACCGCCTGTTTGGACTCTTCATTATTAATTTTAGCGACGCCATGTAGACGTTTTCTTAACCGTTGCTGCTCCCGCAACGATAATTGCTCTATTTCTTGATAGAGCATGGCAGATGATAATGTCACCTTTTATTATCCTTTTTGAGGTTATTTTCAATCAAAACTAATGCCTTTATGATATCACAACAGATTATTGGCACATAAAGGCTTGGTTAAATTTCTTAGTCTATGATTTTATATAATCAATATATTTGAATAGCATATTCAAAGGATTGAGATGTGATTTTTAAAAGATAGCGTAAAATACCGTAAACCAACAAATTTGAACAAATAGCATATTTGATAGATCAAGAGAAAATAATGAAAAAGATCCTTGTACTGAAATCTAGCATTTTAGAAAACTACTCACACAGCAATAAAATGGCTGATTACTTGATTGAAAATTGGCAGAATAACCATAAAGATGATGTTATTACTGTGCGTGACCTTGCTAAAGATACGGTGCCAACCTTAGACCAAGCTACTCTATTCGCTTTTGGAAAAGAAACAACAATGCTATCTGATGAACAAAAAGTTGCCAGAGCATTATCTGATGAATTAATTAGCGAATTAAAAGCACATGATATCATTGTTATCACTGCACCAATGTACAACTTCTCAATTCCGGCACAGTTAAAACATTACATTGATTATATCGCTCGTGCGGGTGAAACATTTAAATACACCGAAGCGGGTTCTGTAGGTTTACTTGAAGATAAACAAGCGATTGTATTAACGAGCCGTGGTGGCGTTCATAAAGATCAACCTTCTGATCTTATCGCTCCTTTCCTAAAACAATTTTTGGCATTTATTGGTATTAACGACGTACAATTTATTATGGCTGAAGGTACTGCCTTTGGTGAAGAATACGCACAGCAATCTCACCAGCAAGCACAAAAAGAAATTGATGCAATCATTAATACAAGAAGTATTACAGTAAAATAATAATTGATATTTTTCTTAAAGCACCTACTCAGGTGCTTTTTTTTATACCTAAATTTAATATTCCATTGCAATAATTATCACATTATTTTTCTTTTATAAAAAAATCATAGTTAATTTATAATTTACAAACCTTAATAGAGATAAATTCTATTTTTAATAAAACCCTTGAAATAATATTCAAACACAGGTTATTTTATTAACCATATTTTAATTTTTATCTTTTTATTCACACCATAAATAAATGTTTATATAAAAAATAAATTGGATTTATAAAGAATAAATCAATAATATTTAATCGCTTTAAGTGACATAGAAATAATTAAATAATTTTCTTAATTCAATAAATGGAACTTACAATGAAAAAAAATATACTCTCATTATTTATTCTATCTACAACTCTTTTATCTGCTCAATCAAATGCTCTTGAATATACAGAAAAAAGTGTAGGAACAATTACAATTAATGGTTCTGTTACAGCAAACCCTAGATGTCAACTAGAGGCAATAAAACCCGTTGAGTTACCATCTGTTCAAGCGAATAACTTTGATGATGATCATATTGCTAAAACTCCAGAACAGCCTCTTTCTATTGAATTTACTAACTGTAGTGGAAACATTAGTAATATACAATTAAAAATACCTAAACAACCTAAACCACTTCTAAAAAATTTAGCCAACAGCGGTAGTAATGTTGACATTGCTATTTTTAATACTGATAAAAGTATTATTGAATTAAGTAATGAAAAACCTAATGCATTTAATGCAAAGATAAACAAAGAAAATAAAAATGCACAATTTTTATTTAATGTTAACTATATGAAACCTACTGACAAAGATGCAACACCAGGTCTAGTTTCATCCACTTTAACTTTTGATGCTATATATAGCGATATTACCACAGATTAAAATTCCATAAATTAACAAAGCTGGCATTCCAGCTTTGTTTTAATGTTTATAATTTCCACTTTAACTAGCAAAAGAATATGTTTAAAAAAATTAAGTTTTTCATATTGTTTTTTATCTTTCCTACATATAGTCAGTCATCAATAGAAATAAATAAAGATAAATTTATTTTCATTGATAGTAAAAATCAAGAAATAGTCGAAATAAATAATAAAACAAACAATGACTATTTTATACAAAGTTGGATCACACATTATAATAAAGAAAATAACACTGAACTTCCTTTTATGGTAACCCCTCCTCTTTTTAAAATAGAAAAAAATGAAAGTTTTTCTTTAAAAATATTTAAAATCGATGAAATAAAAGAAAAAGATCGTGAGACATTATATAAAATAAACATTAAGAGAATACCTATTCTATCAGGCACAGACAACAATAAAAACATGCTGCATATTTCTATAAATTCCGTTTACAACTTAATATACAGACCTGCATCAATAGAAAAAAACGCAACAAATGCTTATGAAAAAATCACCTTTTTAAAAAACAAAAACAATGAGTTTATTATAAACAATCCTACACCTTATTTTATTACTCTATCTTCAATTTCTTTTAATGAAACTTTAATAATTGATGGAAGTAAAACAATCCCTCCCTTTAAAAAATATAATACAAAAAAAGAAATTTCAGAAAACGGGATCGTGAAATGGAAAACACTTAATCAATATGGAGTTGAAATAGAAGCAGTAGACAAGGAGATTATTAATGATTATTAATAATATGAAAAAAAAGGTAGCACTTTTTATTTTAATTTCTATTTATAACAAAAATACTATAGCTCAAGATAGCTCACTCTCAATTTATGCTCATTCATTTTCTAATGTTGATAATGAAACCATAAAATTACTCCTTGATAATAAAAAACCTGAAGGTTTCTACCATTCTATTATTCATATCAATAATAGAAAAAAAATGGCAAAACTCCTTTATTTTAAAAATATAGAAAACAAGTTAACACCTTGCCTTTCTATTAATGATTTTATTTCTCTTGGCATTGATACTAATTTCTATTCAATAAAAAAAGAACCTCTAGATATAATTCCTTTAAGTGATCATTCAATTAATTTCAAATACTCTTTTTCAAATCAAAAATTGAATTTAATTGTTCCACAAAAAGCATTAATAAAAAAAGAAAACTATATTATCGATAAAAAAGATTGGGATGATGGAATACCTGCATTATTTAGCCAATATTCCTATTCAATTAGACATCATCAAAAAAAAACTCTAGAACAAAAACTTAATTTACAAACAGGCCTTAATTTAGGTGCTTGGCGCATACGCAGTCAAAATAATTTTGATTGGAATAAAAATCGTTATCTATCGAAGCTTTTATCAATATATACCTATCGACAAATTAATTCTTTTCCTGCTCTCTTTTATGGAGGTAAGTTTTCACCTACAACACGAATATTACCGACTGATAAAATAATTGGCTTTCAATTAATATCCAATAATTTAATTTCAAGTAATAGTCTTTATGCTAACAAACCTATTATAGAAGGAATTGCAGACACTGAAGCTCAAGTAGTTATCAAACAAGGTGACAAAGTTATTTATGAAACTACTGTTCCCCCAGGCCCTTTTATTATAAATTCATTACCTGTATTAGGGAGTGAAAAATTCATTTTAGAAGTTAAAGAGGCAGATGGAAGAATAAAAATCTCAACACATTACTTTACATCGCTTCCAAATCAACTAAATAAAGGTAGTTATCAATATAATTTAATTTCCGGTACATTACCCAATAATCGCCATAAAGAAAATTCAATTTTCCTTTTAAGTGAATTTTCCTATGGTCTTAGCCAAAGAATTACCTCATATAGCGCAATAAAAAAACGAGATAACTATATAAATTATCTATCTGGACTATCTCTTGATTTAGGTATATTGGGCGGTTTAGCAACAGATCTAAGTTATGATAAAAATAAGAATAAATTAAAATATCAATTTCGTTATCAAAAAAGCATGATAAAAACACAAACTTATTTTACTTCTGAAATGTCTTTTTATCATTATTTAGATAATTTCCAAAAAAAAGACAGTGTTAAAAGAAATTATTCATTTTCTTTATCAAAAAACTTTAGTGATTTAGGTTATCTTTCTTTTCAGTATCACGAAAAAATATATAAAACTACATCTAAAAATTTTGAATTAGGTACTTCTTTCTCATCTTCAATAAATAAAATAAACTATAATATTAAATATAATTTTAAAAAAGATAGATCTATTTTTGATCATTCCTTCTCACTTAATCTCCATATGCCACTGGGGAACAATAGTACTCACCTTCATTGGTTTAATAATCAAACAAATTATCAAAATGATAAAAAACATTACATCAATACTACCAATATCGGAGGGACTCTACTTAATTATAATTTAGGATATTCATTAAATTATCAACACTCTTATGATGAGAAAAGAAAATCTAACCGTTTTTCTACCAATGTCCGTTATCAAAACAACTATCAATCTTACACATTTAATGCAAATAAAATGGAAGATAGTTATAATTACAATGTTTCTATTAATGGAGGAATTGTTCTTCATTCTAATGGTATTACTTTTACACCTCGTTTAGGAAGAACATTTGCATTAATTAATACACAAGGAATATCTGGGATCAAAACGTCACTTTCATCAAAAATGGAAACTGATATTTTTGGAAATCTAATTTTAAATAATATTACACCTTATCGAATAAATAGCATTAAATTAGATGTAGCGACATTACCTCAACAAGCAGAAACAGAGATTTATAGCAAAAATATTATTCCCACATTAGGTGCAGTATCTAAAATAACTTTTCCTATAAAAATAGGCTATCGTATTATTTTTAAATCAACAACTCCACTTCCTTTCGCATCAATAGTTACCGTATTAGACTCTGAGGGTAATATTACATCACATGGATTAGTGTCAGAAAATAATGTTATTTTTCTTTCTGGTGTTACAGAAAGTGGATTAGTAAAAGTAAAATGGGAGGAAGAAAAACAGTGTCAATTTAATTATGAAATTAATGATAATGAAAAGAATGCCACAATAATAAAAAAAGAAATTAACTGTATTTAAACTAAATTATTTCCATTAAAAAAATATGAAGAAAACCATCCATTTAATTATTATGTTACTACTCGTATCGTTTTCATTACCATCAAAAGCTAGACGTGGTGATCATGATATTTCTTTAAGTTGTGATATCAATTATATCTATGAAAACATTAGTGATAGATTCTCTGTTAATGAAAATGACTTTTCATCATTTGATGCGGGAACATTAGCTGATATTGATAATCAAATTATCATTATTGTTATAAACGATTGTTCTAAAAGTTATGGTGAAATTCGTTTGAAAATTGAAAATTCCAGTATTGATAATAATACTGGATATCTAAAAAATATGATTGTTGGCGATAGTGCAAGTACTAATATTGCATTTCAATTATTGTATAATATAGAGGAAAAAATCATCAATCTTAATGAAGAAAATGAATTTATTGAAACACTAAATGATGGAGCAGCAGAGTTTTATTTTTTAGTTAATTATGTAAAAAAAGATAATATGGCGCCCAACCCAGGTCATATACAATCAAATATTTTTTTCACTGTCATGATAAATGATGATGTGGTTATATTTGATGATGATGCTTAATTATAATTATAAAAAGCATGAACTCTATTTACAGTGTTCATGCTTTTTTATTTATCTAATAATTTTTAAATATCAACTTTTAATTTAGCTATTTTTTTACCCATTTTCCATTAATGCCTTTAACAAACTCACCTTCATTGGCTCTTGCCACTAATTTTTCACCAGCCAATCGAGCCACAGATTCAGGCGTTATCTGATTAGTTTTAGCGATTTCAGCATATTTGGTTTTTCTAGCTTGATTTATTTCATCAACAAGTTGTTGAGCTTGTTTGTTATTTGTCTGCACAAGTTCAATATAGCCACTAAAGGTCTCCCCTACTAATCCTTGTGATCTCGCTTCATCAAGCGTTAATGCTATGGCATTTACACTAGTTAAAGCTATCATTAGACCAAAGCTTAAGAGATATTTTTTATAATTCATCATTTATCCTTTAAAAAATGGCACTGTTATTTTTCAAGAGATCTTCGACTTGTCTGTCTATTTTCACATTAATCTCATGTTCAATTTTAACATTCATATTAATATTAATCGGCTTATCGGGCGTAGCGACTTCTAGTCGAATACATCCTGTTAACGCTGATATTCCCATCATTAAGGCCGTTAATAAAAATAGTTTTTTTAAAAATAATGGTTTCACTCTGACTCACTCCCTAAATCTGATAAGCTTTTTTCTAACCACTCTTCCAACTGTGAGCCAAATCGTAAACTTCGCCATAATTGAAAGATATTTTCTTCGTGCCGATAATTGAGATTAACTTGTCGACGTTTATCTTCTAGAGGATTCGTTCCTTGAATTTCAGCCTCTAATATTAACTCACCTAAATTGCTTAAATTGACGCGAGTCCATGAACGACTGATCTCTAAATATCGCAACCACGCCATAGCAATACCTGCTGACATATTATTATCATCGATTGAATCAACAAAATCTTTATCAAGTCTTAACGTCAAGTAAGATGAATTAGCAAGCCATCCATCTTTAATAATCCATTGATTATTGTTAATAAAGAATGGAAATTCGCCACTAACTTTACCCGATGCAGCAAACTGAGTCACTTTTAATAAAGTGAATAGATGACTTAATTGAATATTATCAAGAGAAATAATTGCCGCATCTCGTTGTGGAATAGTGAGTTTTGCCAATGAAATGGTTCCATCAAGCATAGCCACATTCACATTGGATAAAACTAATGGTTTATTTTCTGTTGCCGGATAAAAACCTTGAAGATCAGCTGTAATATTGGTCATTTCAAAAAGATTATTAACACGCTTTATTCGTAACTGAACAGGCTGTTTAACACCAAGTTGCCATTCATCACCGTTTAAACGCCAAGGTAAAATAAAATCTAACCCTTCTAAAACCCCATCTTTAAGCCACATTCCTCCTTGCTTAACAACAAGATGTCCTCCAGCAATTAAACCTTGTTCTGGTGCAATAGAAAAATCTGCTTGAGTATAGAGTTCTCCTTTATCAAGAGTAATTCCTAAATCTTCTGGCACTAAAGATTGAAAAACATTTATTGGTTGTGAAGGCCAACGCATTTGCCCTCTCAGCCTAGCACCATCCCAACGCGTATTAATTGCAATTGGTCCTATATTGGGTTTGGCACTTAATTCACCTTTCATATTAAAATTAAAGGGTGATTTACCATTGATTGTGGCAATAAAATCGGTTTTATCTAGAAAACCACCAGCAGGAAAGTCTATACGTTGACTGGTTAATTTTAATTTTCCACCAAATGTTGGTTTTTTCTCGTCTCTTACCCAACGAAATGGGCTCTCTAAAGATAATCGAGGTGCAGTCATCGTTGTATGTTGGTATTTTAAAACATCAAACCCTGTATTAAGCTTTTCAAAACTGACCAATTTATCAGCCCAATACCCTGTACCAGCAATATCCCAACGAGCTTTTAAAGGCAATAAGTTTCCTTCCCCCCAATAACGCCATTGCCACGTTCCATTATCAGGTAAAAAATCAATTGCTTTACCTTGAAAATGAATACGATAGTCGCCCCAAATACTGTCTTGTGCGACAACAATTGCATTTAAACGTCCGTTAAAACCTTTTGATGAAAATGTTGTTCCTGCTAATGGTAAACGTGCATCTTTTATAGTGAGCGTTTCAGTTAATGGGCCTTTAAAGCGAAGTAATGAACCAGATTGAAATTCAATCGTAGGATCAGCTAATGCTCCCGTCACGAAAACAGGTAATTGCGCACTGGCTTGCATTAATTGTTTATTAACCACACCAGTAATCTGAATAGGAATATGTGCATCTAGTATATTTACAGCTGTTTCAGGAATTGAAATAACTAAATTTCCTTTTCCAGCATTACCTTCTGTCATTACATTTAATCTTGCAGTTAATCTTAAATCAGACAGGCCTTTTTGCCATTGGGCAATATTAATATTAACGCCACCACGTAATGGCTGATCTAGTCCAAACCATTCCCAACGACCTTGTTCAATCTTTATATTTTCGGGAGTAACATGCCAAGGTAGCAGAGCTAATGCATGGCCTCCCCCTTGTTCAGCAAGTGAAATAGTGCCTGATTGTCCTACCCATTCAAGAATAAGAACTAAGGGATAAGCATAATGCGAGGTTAATAAAGTCGCATCAATAGTACCTTTTTCAGGTAATGAGGTAATATCAAGGGGTAATGCTATTTCAGCAGCAAGTTCAATATTATTGTCATCAGGTAAATTTATTTTAAACTGCTTTATATCCAGCCATTTATTGTCTCTAATAAAAATACCAAGTTGAACATTTTCTCCTTGATACGTCACTAATCGGCCACCTTGTTGTGTCTTTAGCTGTAGCGCACCTTGATAGCGAGTATTTTCTTTTAAAAATACATTTTCTACATTGACGGCTAAGTAAGGTATCGATGTTAATAATGAATTTATCTCAACAGGCACTGTTGCTGTTTCTTCCTGTTTATTAGGTGGCATCGTTGAAAAACAATGTTCATCAATACTGAGCTGCTGGCTATTAAATTGCAGTTTATCAATCTGTTCTTTTCGATAAGAAAAAGCAAAGTTGTCAATATTTGCTAAAGTACAATGGGCTGTCGTTAATGCAATATTTTCAATAGAAATGCCTGTTCGCTGTAATTGAGGCTGAGATAATGAAAGAGAGACTCCTTCAGGTAGGTAAGATTTTGCAATAACAGGCAACCAACGAGGGATAGACACCCACAACGCCGTACCGATTAGGCCTATACCTACCAGTATCGTCCCTGTCCATTTGATTGTTTTTCTTAACAACACATCATATTCCTTTTAAACAAACCTGAATCATCCACTTACCTCGTTAAATTGTTTATAATGATAGTATTAATTTCTTTCATATTGGGGCTGGATAATTCTTGTTTTTCCAGTCTCTGAACAAAATTTTAATCGAGAGTAGAGAAAACTGGATGAAAATCGTTTCCTATAGTACTAAACATTATGATCGTAAACACATGGAATGGGTCAATCAGCATAATGGATATCATTATGATATTGAATATTTCGATTTTAATTTGACAGAACAAACCGCAAAAAATGCCGTTGGCGCAGATGCTGTTTGTATCTTCGTCAATGACGATGCCAATCGCGCGGTTTTGCAAGAACTTGCTAGCCTTAATATTCGCATACTTGCTTTACGCTGTGCGGGCTTTAATAATGTTGACTTAGATGCAGCCGCTGAATTGGGTATCACTGTTGTCCGTGTGCCAGCCTATTCACCAGAGGCTATTGCAGAACATGCTGTTGGTATGATGCTCTCCTTAAATCGTCGTATACACAGAGCTTATCAGCGTACTCGTGATGCAAACTTCTCATTAGAAGGCCTAACTGGCTTTAATATGCATAATCGCACTGCCGGTATTATTGGCACAGGCAAAATTGGGTTAGCAACATTACGCATATTAAAAGGCTTTGGTATGAAATTACTAGCCTATGATCCTTACCCAAATCAAGCCGTACTTGATTTAGGTGCTGAATATGTCGATTTAGCTACAATTTATGAAAACTCTCATGTGATTTCATTACATTGTCCATTAACCGCAGATAACCACCATTTATTAAATGAATCTGCTTTTGCACAAATGAAAGACGGCGTGATGATTATTAACACCAGCCGTGGTGCATTAATTGACTCTGCTGCAGCGATTAATGCTTTAAAACAAGGAAAAATTGGTGCATTGGGTATGGATGTTTATGAGAATGAACGTGATCTTTTCTTTGAAGATAAATCCAATGACGTTATTCAAGACGATATTTTCCGTCGCCTTTCATCTTGTCATAATGTGTTATTTACAGGGCATCAAGCATTCTTAACAGAAGAAGCCTTGATTAGTATTAGTGAAACTACATTACATAATATTAAAGAAGTTTCTTCAGGCAATACCTGTATAAACCAGATTAAAGCGTAATACTCAGCATTCAGATTAAAAGTAATAAAAAAGCAAAAGCCCCCTTCGGCATAATTTAGCCAAGGGGGCTTTTTTATCAGCGAGCAATGTTGTATTTATTTCTCTTGGGTATCGAGAACATCAGCCGATTTTGTAACACCAAAACGAGATAATTTTTCGTTATCTTCATCAACTTTAAATTGTGAAACCAATTTAGCTAACTGATGGGCTTCATCATCCATATTGGCTGTAATTGCTGCTGATTCTTCAACTAATGCCGCATTTTGCTGCGTCACAGTATCCATCTCACTGACTGCTAACGCAATTTGATTGATCCCCATACTCTGCTCATTAGAAGCAAGGGCAATCTGTTGCATAAAATCATTTACTTGATTAATTGTCGTAACGATCTCTGACATCGAACGACCCGCTTGAGCCACTTGCTGAGAGCCTACATGTACTTTATTAACAGAATGGGTGATCAGTTCATTAATCTCTTTGGCGGCTTCTGCACTGCGACTTGCTAAATTACGCACTTCCGATGCAACAACGGTAAATCCACGACCTTGCTCACCAGCTCTAGCAGCTTCAACGGCAGCATTTAATGATAAAATATTGGTTTGGTTTGCAATGCTATTAATGATGTCATTAATATCTGCGATTTTCTTCGCACTTTCAGAGATTGAAGACATGGTTTCTACCACGCTATCCATAACACTCTCCCCATTTTGAGCAGAGCTTGTCGCTGTTAGAGCTAATTTACTGGCTTCTCGTGAATTATCCGCATTTTTTTCAACTGTTGTTTTAATTTGCTCCATACTTGCAACCGTTTCTTGTAATGCACTTGCTTGCTCTTCGGTACGAGAAGATAAATCAGTGTTTCCTGTCGCAATTTCGCTTGCACTCACACTAATGGTATTAACAGCATTTTTGACAGAAGAGATCATGTGGCTGAGTGAATTTTTCATCTTATTCATTTCATTGAATAATTGACCAAATTCATTAGTCCCATGATTATCCACTCGCATACTTAAATCACCTTGGCTCATCTTACTAAAAATATCGATAAGTATTTTGATATTGCCAATAAAGGTATGAGAGAACCAACGTAATATAAAGATAAATAATAGAATAACGATAATGCCAGTTGTGATCGACACTATCATTAAGCGTTCTTGTGATACTTTTGCAATATCGATATAGCTATTTTCAATACCATTAGCCACAGCATAATATTGCATGGTGATATCATTTAGCTCGTCCATTTTTACGCTAGCAGAATGTGTTGTCAGCTCACCTCGACGCAATCGTTCTAACGCTCCCGTAAAAATATCAAGCAGTTCATCAAAGCGTTTTGTCATATCATCTGCTATTTCACGCCCTTCCATCGTTAACTTTTCAGCATCTGCCCAACGGTGGATCTCTTCACGGGTAATTTCAATATACTCAGCTGTTTGATGAAAATATTTTGCAGATGGTTTTTCATTAACTCTTAATTGCCCATCTAAGCCATTAATATTTGCCCTTATCACAGCCATTTGATATCGAGCTTTGCCCATTAGTAACATTTGCTGGCTTAGGCTATTTGATGAAACGAAATTATTATAAGATCGAGTGGAAGCATCATAACTAAAATAAATAATGCTCATAATCAACGCAAATAAAATGGCCAGCATGACCTTAACGGTCTTTTCTATACTGATATTTTTAAACATGGTCATATTCCATCAAAATATACAGAGTTTTTTATCTGTACATTTGTAAGATATCAGAATGCACTCTTTCTCTGACAAAGAGTGTATTCCCTGGTGTAATAAAATAAGGCTAAAATTTACTCATTAGAATATAAAGGCACGTAAGATCTGCCTTTGCTTATAATGTCGGTAATAATGAGAGAAAACTTTAGAGTGCAGTGAAAAGCATTTTTCATTTACCAAATAAACGATTGTTTTATCCAGCCAGAGATAAATTAACTCTATAATATCCCGCAATGATGCTGATTTTACTCAGAAAAAGATAATTTATTAAATATTTTTTAGTTTTTATACTTTTTTTATTTGTTTTTATCTTATTAAAAAATAAGTGTATTTACTTATTATCATTAATTTATTTAATTACAGTGTTAATTTATATCAAATATTAAAGATGATTTATTTCCAAATAAAAAAAGACAGTTTCTAAAAACCGTCTTTATTGCTTATTTATTAGGATTAATTTAGTTTTATTGAGAAATTTAAATAATTTTTTCTATTAATAACTTTTCAGTTAGTTCAATAAGTCTTATCACATTCAACGGTGCTTTTCTTTTTTTTAGTTCATCTAAAGAAAGCCATTGGAAAGATTTATTTGCCAATTGACTATTTTTTAGCGGTTTGCAAAGGTAAATCATATCAATGTGATAATGAAATCCTTGTTTTTTATCGTGAATAGGTTCTTTTAAAATAGCGAGGGGTTTAACAAGCTCAATAACATCACCATTATTTAAATCAAGATTTAAACCAAGGTTAAATTCTGGCTGGTAGCACAAGCACTCACACAATAATCCCGTTTCTTCTTCTATTTCTCTTAATACGGCATTTTGTGGTTCTTCGTTTTCTTCGATATGGCCTCCTGGTGGTAGCCAATATCCTATCTTAGGATGTAAATGGAAAAGAAATTGCCCCTGTTGATTAAATACAATACCTGTTGCAGTGAAATGGCTTTTAGGTACTTCTATTGACATAACATGCGTATCCTTAAGTTTTATAATCTTGTTCCAATGTACATCAAGTCACTCTACTTTTTGTGCTATTGATTATTTTTCGCATTTGTTGAAGCTTGTTTTATCCCCATCAAAAAATCAAAAAAGATCTTCTTAAAATCCTTGCAGGCATTTTCTGGTAATGTGGCTTCATTTTTTAAGTTAATCGCAATATGTGTGAGAAAACCATAGATTAAATTAACGACAACATCAGGAGAGTAAGTGCAAATTTCTTGCTTAGAATAGAGTGTTTCTACGCAGAATTTGATTCGAGGAATAAGAATTTGTGCATCTATTTCATCCCACTCTTTCCAACCTAAAACTGAAATAATCTCTTGTAGCGGAATAAGCTTGTCTTTATTTTGGTAGATATGATCAACACAAAAACTAAAAATAGCCTCAAGCTCTTGCCATTTATCATCATAAATAGGAATTTTAACTAGTTGCTTCATAACGTTATCAACTTGAAAAAGATAGCACTCTTTTAACAACGCTTTCTTATTACTAAAATGATGATAAAACGCCCCTTTCGTCACTCTTGCGTGACGTGATATTTCATCTATGGAAACATCACAATAGTTTTGATTTATAAATAGTTCTTGCGCTGCTTCACGTAATGCTGTGCGTGTTTGCTCTGAATTCTCTTGTTGCCGTGATTTTATTTTCATGATAAAACCCTTAAAACATACCATAAGTATGTAATAATATATGGGTATCAGTTTCGTGTAAACTGAACAAAATATTTTCAGGAAATTATCATGTCATCTCCGTACAATGGGTTTGCTCCCTTAAATACCTTATCCACATTTAATATAGAAATTATCAAAGAACTTCTTCTCTGGATTGAGGTAAATCTGGAAAAACCGTTGCTACTTGATGATGTTGCGATTAAATCTGGCTATACAAAATGGCATTTACAACGAGTATTTAAGCAGGCTACAGGTTTAACATTGGCTTCATATATCCGTGGGCGACGCTTAACAAAAGCAGCAACCGAATTACGTTTAACAAAATTGCCTATTCTGACAGTGGCACTACGTTATCAGTTTGATTCTCAGCAATCATTCACGCGTCGTTTTAAAGCCACGTTTGGTGTCACACCCACTGAATACCGCAAACTTGATAATCTTTGTGGTGATAATTTTCAACCACCAATTAATTTTGATGTCACTGATTTGCCCATTCCTAAGATTATGGATCTGCCAGAAAGTTATGTTTATGGCATGCAATACCAATATTTTTGTTCTATCGAAGATATTGGAAAATTACATGAAGATATTCGCCATCAATTTTGGAATGATTTTTTACTGTATACCGATAAGAACTTTACAGAAAGTACAGTACTGATTTCATATCAACCTAATACGTTGCGTAAAAATAAAATCCAAATTGACTATGAGATTGGCTTAAATAGCTTAGATCATTTTACAAAAACGAGTGGCTTTAGAAAAAAACTTATAGGATCGGGTCGTTATGTAAGATTTCAATTTAAAGGGACACTGGAAGAATATAAGCAATTTGCGATGAAAATTTACTTTTATACACTTCCTGCTTTAGGTCTATGCCGTCGTTTAGGAGCTGATATCGAAAAGTATATCAGTATAGAAACAGATATCGATTTAATGGAATTACCAAAAACCTTAGAAATAGATTATTTCGTTCCAATTCACTGATAGCTGTACTAAAAAGCCTGAATATTTCAGGCTTTTTACCCTTTCTTTTTATAAGAAACTTTACTCATTTAAAAGTTATACTTAATTTAAATCACCTGATCTGTATCTCTATAAAAATTAATAAGGTCATCGTGCGCACTTCACTTCTATTTTTTCTCTCTACTTTTTTGCTTCCTTCTTTTACAGGTTATGCCGAAATATCGACACATCTACTTCCACGCAAAGATGGTAGTGAAATTAACTATTACTTGGATAAACGAGCTGAAAAAAATCAAACTCTGATAGTGTGATAGTGTTAATGCAAGGCTCTGACTGTAATAGCGTTAAAAACAACATGTTTATTCAAGAAACATTTGGCAAATGGTTACCTGATAGTGATGTTTTAATGGTAGAAAAATACGGTATTACAGCCCAATTGCCCTATTCTCAATATAATGATGAACGTCTTAATTGTCCTATAAGCTATAAGCGTCATGATAATCCGAAGCAACGACTTGAAGATTATGAAGTCGTTTTAAATAAATTATCATCGCAGTACCCAAATATTATTTTAATTGGTGGAAGTGAAGGCGCTACGATGGTGCATTTAGTGATAGCTAAACGCAATGATATTAAAGCCGCTATTGCAATAAATGGAGGCGGTCGTTTTTTTCTTGATGATGTTCTTTATAATATCCGTCATACCACACCGAAAGAACACGTTGAAGATGCTGTAAAGGGCTTTCAGCAATTTGCTGATGCGATAAAAAATAATCAAATTGATGATGAACAATTTATAAGCGAACACAGCAAAATATGGTGGCAACAATTTTTTACTATTGATTTACTTAAAGTAATTAAAAGCAATCAACACCCCCCTATCTTAATTATTCAAACACTCAATGACATAAATGTAAACGTTGATAGCTTCCATCAACTAAGCCAAGATATTAACCAACCTAATGTGAAATTTATTAAATACGATAAATTAGATCATGGATTTTATAATGAACAAGGCGAACGTTTAACAAGTGAAATAATCAGAGATATACAGCAATGGTATACGCTATTTGTGAAATAGCTTAATAACTGACTTAAAACAGGATTTTTATATCACTATTTCTGTATAATGATAACTATTCTCTCTTCTATAATTAGGATAAGAATGGAAAGCACAACTGCACTTTTACGGCTTGATAAAATAGGCTATCGAATTGACAACAAAACTATCCTCGACAACGTAAATTTTGAACTTCAGCCTTCTGAATTTAAACTTATTACAGGCCCTTCGGGGTGTGGTAAGAGTACCTTACTTAAGCTTATTTCCTCTCTGCTATCCCCCACCAGCGGTAGCATTTTCTTCGAAAAGAAAAATTATTTAACTCTCTCACCAGAAGCGTATCGTCAGCAAGTTTCTTACTGTACACAAACTCCGATGTTATTTGGTGAAACTGTTTACGATAACCTTAAGTTTCCTTATTTATTACGAAAACTTTCTGTGGATGACAAAAAACTGGCACACGATTTAGATTATTTTTGCTTGCCCATATCTATTATGAAAAAAGGGATCAACGAGCTTTCTGGTGGTGAAAAACAACGTATTTCATTAATAAGAAATCTGCAATTTATGCCTAAAATCTTATTGCTTGATGAAATAACAAGTGCATTAGATGAAGATAATAAAACAAAAGTAAATGACATTATTCACCACTATGTTAAAGATCAAAATCTCGCCGTGTTATGGGTCACTCACGATCAAAATGAAATAAAACACGCTGATGATGTGATTTTATTACCTTCTCACAATGATGCCTGATTCTTTATCAGTCACCTTTTTGTTATGAGCGAACATAATATTATGAACGAACATACGATTAGCAATGAATCTCTTATTTTCTCACTTTTACTCGTTCTTGTAGCTATTCTAATTAGCCGTAAAGAAAAATTATCATTAGAAAAAGATATTATTTGGAGTACCGCTAGAGCTATTATCCAACTCTTAATTGTTGGCTATGTATTGACCTATATATTCCATGTAGACCATTTTATTCTCACCTTTTTAATGGTGCTATTTATCTGTTATAACGCAGCACATAACGCCAAAAAACGCAGTAAATATATTAAAGATATATTTCTTATCTCTTTTACGGCTATTACCACCGGGGCACTATTAACCCTAACTATTTTATTACTCACTAGTTCGATTGCTTTTACTCCTATACAAATCATCCCTATTACCGGAATGATTGCAGGTAACGCAATGATAGCTACTGGTCTTTGTTATAATAATTTAGGGCAACGTTTTCAAAATCAGCAACAGCAATTACAAGAGATGTTAAGTCTTGGAGCTACCCCTAAACTAGCCTCAATGAGTATTATCAGAGACAGTATTAAATCTTCATTAATCCCAACGGTTGATGCAGCAAAAACCGTCGGTATTGTCAGTTTACCAGGTATGATGTCAGGGCTCATTTTTGCAGGTGTTGATCCATTACAAGCCGTGAAATATCAAATTATGGTGACGTTTATGTTAATGGCAACAGCCAGTATTTCGACTATAATTGCATGTTACTTAACCTATAAAAAATTCTTTAATCAACGCCATCAGCTCATTAATTTAGAAAATAGTTAATTTTATTGAAAAAGGTCACTAAATAAAGTGACCTTTTATTATTAGTATGCAGGTTTAAATAATTACTTTAATACCGTACACCCCATTTTTTTAACTAACTCACCAGCTTGAGATTTTACATCTTGAGCGCTTTCAGGTAACTGGCTCCAAAGTGTTAAACCTGTTCGTGCTTCCACTTCTTCCGCCGTTACTTGGAATTCACAAAAATCTGCTTTTTTCGGTGTTTGTTGATCCATAATAAACGCCGCATAAGAAGAATTTTCTGGTGAATCATTTAGAAAAACCACTTTAAAATAAGCACTTGGAATTGTGTGATCTTTATCTGTACTTGGCAATTTACCCATATCTCTTTCATAGATAGGGCCTGTCACTGTAAAGACTTTGTGGCCTGCTTTTGCCAAATTACGCTCTTGATCTTCTAATCGCACCCATGCACCTTGGTTTAGATCTGCTTTCTGTGGTGTGATATTAGAAAGATAGTTAAGTGCACTCCAACCCGGTAATGCAGCCAATGAAGCTAAAGGCGCCTGATGACCACGGTCAACTTTTAATGTGGCATTGGCATTTTTGTAATCCGCTGGCGATAAGGTTTCATCATTGCCTAAAGCCGGATCTTTTTTCCAGTTACGTGCTTTACCACTACCGATGCTGTCTTTAGTTACTAAATAAGCAACCCAGTCTGCAAACTTGGTTTCGCTATTATTATTTAATGTATAAACATCTCTTTGAATAGTGGTTTCACTTCCTCCTAATGGGCAACCAATGCCACAATTTTCATCATTCATTGAACGTTTGGAAATATCACGATCCGAAGTTAACAATGAAGATCTAACATTAGCATTAGGTTCAACAGTTATATCGGTATTCGCATAACTGGTGGAGATCATAAGAAATGATAAAATAATAGGTGTAATACGTTTCATATAAAATTCCTTTTTAAAATGAAGAAACAAAAAAACTCGCCGAAGCGAGCTTTTTGTTAAAAGAGAAAAATCCTATTTTCTCTCAATGATGTATTCCAGCTATAAACTGCAACACAAAAGCCCCATCGTATTAATGAGGCTATTTTTAATCACAATTTACAGCTCAGAATTTTGCTAAGAAATAAAAACGATGAGTAAAAAATCTAAACATCAAATATTACAAACACCGTTCATGGTGGATATTTATTTTCACTGTCCCCAAAAGCAAAAAACCCCGCATTAAGCGAGGTTTAAAACTTATTAGGTTTGGTAAAGACTAAATTTCCACCATGAGAATAATCATGGGATATAATTCTTATTATGTCAATATGTTTTCTAAATATATCTTTATAGATAGAAAAATTTATCTTTTTTTCATTAACAAAGAGATAATTATTTACATCACAATTTTCTTGTTGCTCTTGAATTATTAATACTTCTAATCAGTGAGTAGACCCTAGAGCTTTATTTTTTCGTATGTATTATTATTCAAAATCTAATAGATAAGAACTATCATCATTTTTTACTATATAAAACTATAACTTACCAATAATTAACTATATTAAACTTTATATAAAAGATTTACATTGAGTTGGGTTATAACACGAGAAATCCATATGCAAAACAGCACCATCCTCCCTATTGAGCACGAAATAAAGGTATACCTTGTAAACGCATTTACTCGAAATAATTCTGGAGGTAACCCTGCAGGTGTCGTACTTAATCCCCCTAATCTAAGTGATACACAAAAAATAGAGATCGCGCGTTTAGTTGGTTTTTCTGAAACAGCATTTGTCTATACAGCCAAAGAGACAGATTTTAAGGTTGATTTTTTCACTCCAGAAGGAGAAGTTGATTTTTGTGGGCACGCAACATTAGCCACTTTCTATACTCTGGCCTCACTTAATCTCATTGAGTCGGGTAGTTACACGCAAAAAACAAAAGCGGGTATTCTAAGTGTCGCAGTAAACTCACAAAGTATTGTTATGGAGCAAACACGTCCTGTTATGCGTCAAGGTCCTAATATTGATGTTGTCGCCACAGCGTTGGGTGTAGACCGTGATGTTATTGAAAAAACAGGCTTACCTATTACGATCATTTCAACAGGTTTACACGATATCATTGTGCCTGTGCAACCAGGTTCACTAGATACTTTACAACCCAACTTTGATGCGATTGCAAACCTAAGTCGTGAATTTGACACCATTGGTTTTCACGTATTTGAATTAAGCCAAGATACCGCCATTACAGCTCATTGCCGAAACTTTGCGCCTTTGTATGGTATTAATGAAGAATCCGCAACAGGCAGTTCTAGTGGAGCATTAGGCTGCTATTTGGTCAATTACGTTTTTCCTAATGAAACTTATTTTCTTTTAGAACAAGGTCGGGCGATGGGATGCTCATCGTTGCTTGAAGTGACGATTAATTCACACGCTCAAGAAATTCTTCGTGTTAGTGTTGGCGGGCAAGCCGCTATATTCGGAGAAAAGACAATTCATATTTAAATAGAAAAAGCCCTTTTAGGGCTTTTTCTAATTTATAACACGCAAAGTTTTTGGGTTTTAATTAACCACGCCCTTTCGGACGATTAAGAATATGATCTTCCCAATCTTCAACTTCCGTTTCTGGCACTGCAATATACCTTACAGATATATTACCTTGGTGCATTTTTGCTTTATTTCCCGCAATAAGTGGATGCCAACTTTGTAATGTTTTGCCTTCAGCAAGAAGACGATACGCACATGTCAGTGGTAACCACTCAAATGTCGGTAAATTATACCGTGTAAGCTTGATACAATCTGGCTCATAACGGAAACGATCTTCGTAATTACTGCATTGGCAGGTCTTAATATTAAGTTGATTACAAGCGACATTGGTAAAATATATTTCGTCGGTATCATCATCCATTAACTTGTGTAAACAACATTGTCCACATCCGTCACAAAGTGATTCCCACTCATCATCACTCATTTCATCTAATGTTTTAGTCTGCCAAAAAGCCTTTGTCATCTCTACGTTATTACCTTATTGCTCATCTGATACGAATTAAATAACCCGCGTTGTCAGCTGATGCTCGTTAACACTTAATACCAACATATCACCCGATTCTAGAGGGCCAACACCTTCAGGTGTTCCCGTTAAAATCACATCACCAGGACGTAGGGTAAAAAAGCGAGACATATAGCTGATAAGGGGTAAAACAGGAGTAAGCATATCACGACTGTTACCCTGCTGACGAATCTCGTCATTAACACGTAACATTAAATCGGCATTTTGTGGATCACCAAAAGAATTGACGGGAATAAAACCTGACAGCGGTGCAGAGCCGTCAAACGCTTTACTTTTTTCCCATGGTTGTCCTGCTTTTTTCAATTTACCTTGTAAATCACGTAACGTAAGATCAAGACCAATACCGAAACCTGCAATTGCGCGATCAACACGATCTTCATTGGCTTGTTTGAGCGGTTGACCAATAAGTACAGCTAATTCAATTTCGTGATGAACGGCACCCATATCTTTTGGAATTGCAATAGGTTGTCGAAGATCGCACATAGCAGTTTCTGGCTTGATAAAAATCACTGGTTCTTCTGAACGAACTGAACCCATCTCTTTAATGTGATTTGCATAGTTACTACCAACACAAATGACTTTATTGACAGGGAAATCAAGTAACGCACCTTCCCAATCGCGATGTTGATACATAATGTGTTCCTTTTAGGTAAATTGCTGTGTTTTATTTCACTGCAAATATGGCTAACCAGCGTTAGGCAGTGAGTTTATTTTATTAGCAACGCCATCAGCCATTGTGACAATGCTGAGGGCAAAGAAGTAAGAACTATTCCAATGCATAATTGTGCGGAAGTTTTGTGTCACTAAATAACTTCTGTGTAAATCATCATCTGGAATTATTAACCATACCTGCATATCGTCACTTAATTGGCTATTAGCAGGCAATTGAACGCCTAATGCTTTCCATTGGGCGACTGTTTTTTGTTGCTCGGCCTTAATGCCTTCAAGTTGCTGGTTAAAATCTACTGATAAAGTAACCTGTTCCCCCCAAGGAAGTCCACTTTTCCAGCCTTCAGTCGCTAAATAATTAGCAGCCGAAGCAAATGCATCTTCACGCGTATTCCAAATATCGATTTTTCCGTCACCATTGCCATCTGCAGCATAAGTAAGGAAAGAAGATGGCATAAACTGAGTTTGTCCCATTGCTCCCGCCCAGGAACCTTTGAGGCGCTGTCCTTGAGGTAAGTGCCCTTCCTCGATAATTTCAAGTGCTGCCATAAGTTGGCGTGCAAATAGCTCTTCTCGACGACCTTCAAACGCTAGTGTAGCCAGTGCAGAAACGACATCTTCTTTGCCTTGTACCTTACCAAACCCACTTTCAAGTCCCCATAACGCAACAATATAGTTTGCAGGCACACCATATTTTTTGCTGATTTGTTCTAGGGTATCTTGATTCTCTTGGTAAAGTTTAGCCCCTTGGTTTAAACGACCATTGGTAACAATGCGTGGTAAATAAACATCGAGTGTAATTTTCTTTTCTGGTTGATTTCGATCCGATTTAATCACTCGTTCAATAAAATGTGCTTCTGAAAAAGCAAAATCTATTGTTTCTTGTTTATATCCCAATTGAGCCGCTTTCAATTTCAGTGCTTCAACATAAGCAGGAAATTGTACAGCTGTGCGAGCATCTTTAGGAAAAGCCTGCTCTAATGATGCAATATCCACTTGTTTCCATCGAGGTGTTTTTTGTGTTTCAACTGCCGTTGCCTCTGGCGCGATAATTTGTCTTTCCGCCAATTTTTGTTGGCTATTAGTACACGCTGATAGCATTAAACCAGAAACAATCACAGCGATGAACGAATATTTGAACATTTATGCTCCTTTTATCTCGATGATTTATTCAGTTTTTTCTGATTTTTTTAATTCATCTAAATAAGCATTTAACATACTTTCGACAGGTGGTGGAACTTGTAAGTAAAAACCCTGCTCAACTAATGCTTTTTTAACTTTTTCAATGTCAGCATGCGCTAAACGCTGTCTATCCGCGAGATTGAGCAACATTGCAAATTGAGGTTCACCAAAACTTTGTAATAATTCGTCCGGAATTCGAGAAAAATCATCCTTTTTTTCGATGTATAAATAAGTTTGATCACGTTTGGTACTACGGTAAATTGCACAAATCATTTTCATTAAACTCTAATTATTAAAATAAGCGACTTGCCTGAATATTTTAGTAAATATAACATGCTTATATACTTTCGTAATATCGTCTCTGGTTTTTTGTGCCAGATTATAAAAAATTTACTGAGTCAGATAGATGTCAAACACGCCCATTGAGTTAAAAGGCAGTAATTTTACCCTTTCGGTACTTCATTTAAATGATGGAACACCGAAAGTTATTCGTCAGGCAATTTCAGAAAAAATTGCACAAGCGCCTCAATTTCTGAAAAACGCGCCTGTGGTTATCAATGTCTCTGCATTAGCAGGTGACAATATTGATTTTAAAAAACTGAGGCGAATTGTAGAAGATGCTGGCTTACGTGTCGTGGGAATTAGTGGTAGTTCAGACGCTCAACAGAAAGAAGCGATAATTGCCGCACAGTTACCTATCTTAAATGAGGGTAAAATAGCTAAGCCAACAACTCAGGCAAATAACGATAAAACGAATGAAGCACCTTCAGTTGTGCGTCAAAAAACAAAAATCATCCATACTCCTGTACGTTCAGGACAGCGCATTTATGCTCAAAATAGCGATTTAGTGGTTATTAGTAATGTGAGTGCAGGCGCTGAATTAATTGCTGATGGTAATGTTCATGTTTACGGCATATTGCGTGGACGTGTACTGGCCGGAGCATCGGGTGATCAAGAGAGCCATATTTTTTGTACACATCTGTCTGCTGAACTTGTTTCTATTGCTGGTCAATATTGGCTAAGCGACCAAATTCCTACGGACTTTGTTGGTAAGTCAGTACAACTGAGTCTGCAAGAGAATGAATTAACAATCGAGAACTTAATTTAGAGCATCGACAAGGAATCACTCCATGGCACGCATTATTGTTGTTACGTCAGGTAAAGGTGGGGTTGGTAAAACAACTTCCAGCGCGGCCATTTCTACCGGCCTCGCTCAAAAAGGTCATAAGACGGTTGTTATCGACTTTGATATTGGGTTACGTAATTTAGACCTTATCATGGGTTGTGAACGTAGGGTTGTTTATGATTTTGTTAATGTTATTCAGGGCGATGCATCTTTAAATCAAGCATTGATTAAAGATAAGCGTACAGAAAATTTGTTTATTCTCCCTGCATCACAAACAAGAGATAAAGACGCTCTCACCCGTGATGGTGTAGAACAAGTATTAGATGAACTCGATGAAATGGGTTTTGACTTTATTATTTGTGACTCTCCTGCGGGTATTGAAAGTGGCGCATTAATGGCCCTTTATTTCGCAGATGAAGCTATTATCACAACAAACCCTGAAGTATCATCTGTACGTGACTCCGACCGTATTTTAGGCATTCTTGCCTCTAAATCACGTCGTGCTGAACGTGGTGAAGATCCAATTAAAGAACATCTGCTATTAACTCGTTATAATCCTGGCCGCGTTAACCGTGGTGACATGTTAAGTATGGAAGATGTTCTTGAAATTCTATGCATTCCACTTTTGGGTGTTATTCCCGAAGATCAATCTGTTTTACGTTCATCTAACCAAGGTGAACCAGTTATTTTAGATAGCGAGTCTGATGCAGGTAAAGCTTATTCAGATACAGTAAATCGTTTGTTAGGTGAAGAACATCCATTCCGTTTTATTGAAGAAGAGAAAAAAGGCTTTCTGAAACGCCTTTTTGGGGGGTAAAAGATGGCTTTACTAGATTTTTTCCTGTCGCGTAAAAAGTCGACAGCTAATATTGCCAAGGAGCGTTTGCAAATTATCGTCGCTGAACGCCGCCGTGGTGATAGCGAGCCAGCTTATTTACCTGATATGAAAAGAGATTTATTAGGTGTTATCTGTAAGTATGTGCAGATAGATCCAGAGATGCTTTCTGTTCAATTTGAACAAAAAGGTGATGATATCTCTGTATTAGAGCTAAATGTGACCTTACCTGAAAGCGAAGAACCAACAAAGTAAATCATATTTTACGCTTTATATAAGCCATTACTCACAGAGCCAACCATGAACTATAATTAATTTGATTGGCTCTGTGTTTAATTATATACAAATTGAATTCACCTGAATGCGCAAATAGCGCTATATCTCGTTGCTATTTTAATCATTGGTGATAAGTCACAGGAGCCATTTTATTCCGCAATAACATTTACTTTTACTGTTTCTCTATTTAATGCATTCGTTACTCTCACCTATTCTTATAGGCGTTTTTTGTGCATAAAAAATAAGAGTCTCTAAAGAGACTCCCATTATTATTTACTGTTTACTTTGACTATTGCATCTATTTACTGTGCTACACATATCTGTTTCATATCAGATAGAAAATAAATGCTCAATAAAATTAAGGATATTGCGCCAGAATTTCAGATACTTTCTCTTCTAGTAATGCTTTACGCCAGCGTGAAATAAGTTCCGGTTTCCCTTCTTTTATTTTCCAATGAATACTCAATAATTGGTTAATCTGTCTTCTTGATGCCAATAGTTCGGGGTTATATCGTTCCCCTTCACTAATTTCTTGAATAACCGCCTTAATAGCTTTAAATGCTTTTTTATAGTTTGGCTGTTCAATAATATTGCTAATAGGTTCAGGGCAATCTTCATCTTTAATTTCTTTCGCCTTCGCAACAAAATCTAATAAGCGACGACCATGGCAGCGGATCTCTTGTCCAGAGAGTGACAATGCATCTAATTCTGCTAAAGAAGAAGGAAGATAACGAGCAACAGACCATAAATGCTCTTCTCTCACAACGAAGTTTAATGCCATATCACGAGCTTTAGCTTGATTTAAGCGCCATTGAGCAAGCATTTGTAAACAGGCTAACTGTTGGCCTTTTAATTGCCATGCATTGCTAATATCACGGTAGGCAAGCTCAGGTACTACAGTTTCTTGACGGCGTTCTGCTATCATTTCACATTCATCAGTTATCGCGTCCATATAACCAGCGTCTTGTGCTTCTGCAATAAGCTTTTTAGCGAGAGGGAGTAAATAGAAAACATCACCACTGGCATATTGGCACTGTTTTTCCGTTAAAGGACGAGCTAACCAGTCAGTGCGCGATTCACTTTTATCTAACGCGATATCTTCATATTTCTCAACTAACGTTGCAAATCCACAAGAAATCGGATAGCCCAAAAAGGCAGCAACTACTTGAGTATCAATCATTGGTGTGGGAACACAACCAAATTGGTGGGAAAATACTTCAAGATCTTCGCTCCCCGCATGGAGATATTTCATGATGTTTGGATCAGTTAATAATTCAACAAAGGGAGCCCAATTTGTTATTGCTAGGGGATCAATAAGAGAGATCTGTTTACCATCATACATCTGGATCAAACCAAGATGTGGGTAGTAGGTACGTATGCGGACAAACTCTGTATCTAATGCGATTTGTGAAGCTTGTGATGCAGCTTTACAAGCGGTTTCTAATGCAGTGTCTGTCGTAATCAATTGATAATTCAAAACAGGTTTCTCTTGTTTTTATGTCTAATGACTTTTTATGTAATGACAAAAACGCCGGTATAAACCGGCGAAATTGAAAAAGGTTATTGAGTGTTGTATCAAGATTCAGTTGAGGTTTTCAACTGTTTTTCTTCATTTCTTAACTCTCTGCGTAAAATTTTACCGACATTAGATTTTGGTAATTCATCACGAAACTCAATAATTTTAGGTACTTTATAACCAGTTAAATAGCGACGACAGTGTGTTTTTACCTCATCTTCCGTCAATGTAGGGTCTTTTTTCACAATAAAAATCTTAACTGTCTCACCTGAACTTTTACTCGGTACACCAATTGCCGCTGATTCTAATACTTTAGGGTGAGCCGTAACCACTTCTTCAACTTCATTGGGATAAACGTTGAATCCTGAGACTAAGATCATATCTTTTTTGCGGTCAATAATGCGAATAAAACCTTCGTCATCCATTGTTGCGATATCACCCGTTGCAACCCAACCATCGTGTAAAACCTCGTCAGTGGCATCAGGGCGGTTCCAATATCCTTTCATGACCTGAGGCCCACGAACCCACATTTCACCGCCTACAGTGCGGTCAACTTCGTTACCTTCATCATCGATAAACTTAACGTCAGTTGAAGGTACAGGTAATCCAATACTACCACTGTATTTTTTCAGATTATAAGGATTACCAGTGACCAGAGGAGAACATTCTGTCAGGCCATAACCTTCTAATAAATGTTTGCCTGTTAACTCTTCCCATTCTTTGGCGACACTGCTTTGCACTGGCATACCACCACCAACAGAAAGATTTAGTTTGGAGAAATCAAGTTGACGAAATTCAGGATTTTGCAACCAAGCGTTAAATAACGTGTTTACACCTGTAATAGCCGTGACAGGGTAACGCCCTAACTCTTTAATAGTACCTTTCACGTCACGTGGATTAGTGATCAGTAAGTTTTTTCCACCAACCTCAATAAATAGCAGACAGTTAACCGTTAAAGCAAAGACGTGATACAGCGGTAATGCCGTTACCACCAGCTCCTTACCTATATGTAATGCAGGTACATAAGCCGCTTTTGCTTGTTCAAGATTTGCCAACATATTGCGATGCGTTAGCATGGCACCTTTAGCAATACCTGTTGTTCCCCCTGTATATTGCAAGAAGGCTAAATCTCCTCCTGTAATTTCAGGTTTAATATATTGCATACGATAGCCAAAATGCATTGCTCTACGAAATGAAATGGCATCAGGTAAATTATATTTAGGCACTAATCGTTTGATATATTTAACAACAAAATCGACTAATGTTGCTTTAGGTCGGGATAGCTGATCACCCATCCGGGTTAAAATAACGTGTTTAATACTGGTATTAAATACGATTTTTTCGAGTGTATGTGCAAAGTTAGAGACTATGACAATGGCACTTGCACCACTATCATTTAATTGATGTTCAAGTTCTCTTGGTGTGTAAAGTGGATTTACGTTTACGACAACCATACCTGCACGAAGAATACCGAAAAGCGCGATAGGATACTGCAATAAATTAGGCATCATTAAGGCAACACGATCACCTTTTTTCAATCCTAAGCCATTTTGCAGGTATGCTGCAAAAGCACGGCTACGCTCTTCAAGTTTGCGATAAGTCATGACCTCGCCCATATTGATAAAGGCGGGTTGATCTGCGTAATTTGCGACAGCGTTTTCAAGCATCTCAGCAAGGGATGCGAAACGGTCCGGGTCAATTTCAGCCGGGACATCTGCCGGATAACGTTTAAGCCAGACTTTTTCCAAAGTAGTACTCCTGATTAATCGCACTTCTTGGGTTAATATTATGTTTCATTTTTAACAAAGTATTAACTCATCCTACCAGCACAAACAATTTTCTGTTGTGAAGATGCGAAGTGTGTCACTAAATATTTTATTTTTAGATTAACAAAAAAGAAGGCGGTCAAAACCGCCCTCTCTTTTATTTTTATTCAACTTTAATAACGCTATTAGATAGTTACCTAATATATTATAGATATCAATTATACACCGTTTCATCCAAATGGATGATGAAATATTATATCGTCATGTAATCACAAACCCAGTTTTTATTCTAAAATGGGTACGACCTGACCAGTTCCATATGGATATCCACCATAACCACCATATCCATGATGATAACCCCAATATGGACCATCACCATAATATCCCCATGTCATAACAGGCGCTGGCATAATCACTTGCTGTGTCAAAGTCCAACGTTTCATTCCTGTTACATCCATACGTAAAAATGGATAGCTTGCTTCTCCGACTTTCCCTGTTTCAACACCTTTAATCGTTCCAACTACCGTTACATATTGGTTTTTATAATCTGTGGGATCTAAGAAATGCATGACATTTGCATAGAGACGTCCAATAGACGGTTGTTGTAATTCAGGTGCCGCATCATATTGAGAAAGGGGCATAACGGCAATTTCTAGCTGTGTCGATGATTGAAGGTTTTTAACATCAATCACACGTCCGCCAAAACGACCTTCTTGACCTACATAAAGTTCAGGCGCTACAAAAATACCATTTAAATCAGTGACAGGCGTTGCTGATGTTCCTTTTATTGATTCAGGTATTGAGACACATCCCGCTAGAAACAAAGCACCAGATAAAAATAGCGCTTTGCTTACCAAACGGTAGTTTAATTGTCTTTTCATAAACCACCTCATTGCAAGTCATTATTGACGTCACTCTATAATACTATTATAGCTTTACTCTGTAATTTCTAATAGATACTCATAATCTATTCACGACCTGGTAGTTTTTTCCACGTAACTTCGTTACGTAAATAAACAGGTTCAGCCTCTTCCACTCTTGTGGCTTTTCCTTCATGCCAAGCAACAACGGCAAGCGGTAGCATATCTTGTGCTGCCGGCAATGTAATATCTGTTTCAACAACGGTAAAAGGTAATCCCTCTTTTAATTCTGAATAGGCTTGCCAACCCGTACCCGCCATTGCCCAAGTACCCGTGGTTGATTGTAAGGCTTCAACAAAGTGTTCAGGTTTCATCACTGCTTCTGTTTCTTCGCCTAACCAAATCCCTTCGTCATTACGTTGATATTGAGCACAATAAATTTCACCCATACGTGCATCTATTGCAACCAAAACCTGCTTGATCCCTGTTGTTCTGAATACACCTTCTGCCATGGTGGCAAGTGATGATATGCCAATCATGGGTAATTCAGCACCCAATGCGATACCTTGTGCAACACCGACGCCAATACGAACCCCAGTAAAACTACCTGGACCACGCCCAAAGGCAAGGACATCTAATGATTGCAATGTTAAGTTCGCTTCTTCTAAGGCGCTTTTGACCATAGGTAAAATCTTTTGTGTATGTTCACGAGGTGAGATTTCAAAACGTGAAGCAACAACGCCTTCATTCCAAACTGCAACTGAACAGGATTCTGTTGCAGTATCAATTGCTAAAATTCGCAGTGACACGCCATAACTCCGGCAAATTCGATAATTAAAAGAGAAAGAATAATATCATAATAGTGTTCAGCAGAATAAACACACATTCTGTGCGATCGCTATTATGAACCCGATATTTCTTGTATTTCATCATGCTGTGCGCGTTGACTCAAAAATTCCATCGTTTTCTCAAGCGAGCGTGTGCGTGGCGATGGAGGTAAACTGCTTAAAAAAACCTCACCATATGCACGAGAAACTAACCTATCATCACACACTATAATTGCGCCATAATCGTGTACATCACGAATTAAACGTCCAACACCTTGCTTTAAACTAATTACAGCATCAGGAATTTGCACATCTCGGAATGCATCACCACCTCGTAATTCACAATCTTCAATACGTGCTCTTAATAAAGGATCATCTGGTGCAGTAAAAGGTAATTTATCTATAATCACACAAGAAAGTGTATCTCCTCGAACATCCACACCTTCCCAAAAGCTTTGAGTTGCAACCAAAAGTGCATTCCCTGATGAGACAAACTTTTGCAGTAATTGTGTTTTACTCATTTCCCCTTGCATCAATACAGGTAATGGCAAACTGGCTTTAAACTCTTCAGCAAGCCCTCGCATCATGGCATGTGAAGTACAGAGGAAAAAACAGCGCCCCTGATTTTTTAATATGACCGGCGTTAGCATGGCGGCTAAACGTTTTGCCGTATAAGGCTGATTTAAAGGTGGCAAATAGCGCGGTACACAGAGTAATGTTTGATGTTGATAATCAAACGGGCTGTTTAAAATCAGTGTTGTCGCATTTTCTAAGCCCAATCTATCTGTGTAATAAGACATCTGCTCATTTACAGAAAGAGTTGCTGAGGTAAACACCCAACTACTTTTATGTGATTTGATTAATTCGCGAAATTTATCCGCAACAGAAAGTGGCGTAATAGCTAATAAGAAATGGCGACCATAACTTTCAAACCAATAGCTATAACCAGGAATTGTAGTATCAATCAGGCGTTTTAAGCGATTGCGGTAAACGGTGGCACGTTCAAAAGCACTATCAAGTAATTGGCTGCGCCCTAACGAGAGTTTCATTACGTCATAACTCAGTTCTAAGGCATCATCCAGTAACGTTAGAAAACGTTTTGTTTCACCACCTTGTAGCAGTTCACGTAAATTCCCTCGATAGCCTGTTTCACCTAATACTAAGCGAAAATCCATTACCATTTGCGTTAATCGATCGGCACTTTTTTGTAACTGAACTTGGTCTCTCACTTCTGTGCGATAAGCAACGGTCATATCTCTGGCGAGATCAAAAAGCTGTCTACTGGTAAGTTGTTGACCAAAATAGTGGCTGGCAATATCTGGTATTTGATGAGCTTCATCAAAGATCATAATTTCAGCCTCCGGAATTAGCTCACCAAACCCCGTATCTTTAACGACAGTATCCGCCATAAATAAATGGTGATTTACTACCACAACATCCGCATCCATTGCTTTTTTACGTGCGCTTAAAACATAGCACTCTTTGTAGCGAGGACAATCACTCCCTAAACAGTTATCGTTGGTGCTCGTAACTAAAGGCCAAACTCGGCTATCTTCAGCAACACTATGACAACGGCTAACATCACCATCTTCTGTCTGTGTTGACCATTGGCGTACATACATCACATCAGATAATACTTCTGCTTCCAGATCACCACCACTGAGCATTTGTTGATCGAGTCGCTCTAAACACAAATAATTTGAACGTCCTTTTAATAAGGCGGTGTTGCCATCATAATTAATTGCTTCAATGATTGTCGGTAAATCCCGACTATAGAGTTGATCTTGTAAGGCTTTAGAGCCTGTTGAAATAATGGTTTTTTTACCTGAACGCAAAGCAGGTACAAGGTATGCATAGGTTTTCCCTGTTCCCGTACCAGCTTCCGCAATAAGTACACCCTGCTTATCAATAATATCTGTTATTGATTTCGCCATTTGTCGTTGAGCTTCACGGGGATGAAATCCAGGAATAGTTCGGGTTAAAATCCCGTTTTCTGCAAAATCGTCTGACACAGGCATACTCTTTTTATAAAATAAGACGTAAATTATGCCAGTGGATAATCAAAAGTACCACCTATGCCGTTAATACAAAGGAGAACTCAATGACAATTAAACGTATCGACCCTGAAGATCGCTGGTCTGAAGCGGTTATTCATAATGACACTATTTATTACACCGCTGTACCAGAAAATTTATCGGGCGATATTATTGAACAGACAGCAGATACATTAGCGGCAATCGATGTCTTATTACAACGTGTAGGTTCTGATAAAACCCAAATTCTTGATGCGACAATCTTTTTAGCTGATAAAGCCGATTTTGAAGGGATGAATAAAGCATGGGATGCTTGGGTTGCTAAAGGTAGTGCGCCTGTACGTTGTACAGTGCAAGCACAATTAATGCATCCTGAGTATAAAGTCGAAATTAAAATTATTGCGGCAATGTAAATATATTTATAATAAGCACCTACTTTTATAGGTGCTTATTTTCTTTGATTTAACCTATTTTTATAATGTTATTTTAACTCAGGTATCCTATTTTTTATTGTCTCGGCATGACAGCGGTATATTTTGGCTAATTTTTCATCACTACCTTCGGATGTGACTTTTCCACAAATAAGATCTTTATTTTTTATCCACTGACGCTGACCTAATAATAAAGCTTTTCTTTGTTCACTACTTAAACTTTGCCATCTATTATTTAATTCAGCATCTGCTGTAAGAAAATCTTGTTTTGCTTGAGAAAGTGAAAGTTCTGGTGTTTCTTGTGCTTCTTGCAAAGCTTGTCTTTGACGACGAACTTCTTGTTGCTCTAACGCCTGTTGGCGTAGTGATTCTTGCTCTGCTTGTTGGTCTAATAATTGTTGTTGACGATTCAATTCTTGCTGTTGGCGAAGTTCTTCTTGTTTCTTTTGTAATTCTTGCTGTTGCTGTTGTTGCAATATTCTTTGCTGTTCTTTAATCGGTTTTATTATAGATAGAGTGGAAACAAAAGCAGCACCATTCGAAATACTATTTCTTGGCGCAATATTTACAAATACTGTTTTATTATCATCAGTTGGCTGAGCACTATAATCTATTCTCGCAGAGAAAGTATTCGCGTTTTGCTCTAATGATAAAGTTTCAAGAGTTTTATCAAGGTTACTATTGAATTCAGTACGATAATAATCATGTAATATTTCATAATTATTTGCAGGTATGGTCATTGACACCATTGCAGAACATGACTTCATCGTACTATTAGGATCGTTCGCTTTAGTCATTATTTCAGACACATTAAAACTAATCTCTTCTAATGTTGCTCGTTTTAATTGATTTGTGACATCAGAGTAATTACTTGTTTGTCGAGAAATTTCTTCTAGTGTTGTTTTTTTTAAAGCATCTTTAAAAGCAGATTGTGTTAATTCTGAAGAACAACCAATAGGTTCTGTTTTTTCACCACAAGCTGTTAATAATAAAGGAAAGCATAGAGCGATATATTTCATTTTCATTGTCATTTTCCGATAATCTCAAGCAATCACATTTTAAAGTAAAAATAGTTAAATATATTTTATATTAAATATATTTAATTTCACTTTATTTAACTGATATCAGAAACACAATTTTGACTCAAAAAATAGAACAATAATATTTTAGGTATAAAAATAAAGGGCTGAGTTCAGAAAAACTCAGCCCTTGGTTGTTTTCTAATTTTACTGTGATATTAATTTTATTGCTCTTACCTATTCATTACTCATTGCATTAAGTAGATTTAGGCAAATTTAATCATTACCATACCAACCAGTAATAATATAATTCCACCCCATCCTTTATAATTGAGTCTCTGATTAAATAAAATCCAACCGGCAGCGATAGTAGCAATAATGCCGAATGCTCCCCAAAGTGCATAAGCAACTGAAAGTTCTATCCCTTTCACTGCCATTGCCAGCGCACTAAAGGCCCCTAACACACAAACCAGTGATAATATTCCTAATCCCATTCGGCTAAAGCCGTTAGACATTTTTAAGAATATATTCGCAACAATCTCAAGCACTACGGCAAGTATTAGGAATGCACCATGCCACCATTCAAATTGAGCTAACATAATTAAGCCTCCTTGATATTGGCAGGAATTGGCTTATTCGCTCCTTTTACGGCACTTGCAACGTGCTTGGCTTTACCCGCGATACTTTTTACCGAATCAGTTGTTTTCTTAGCAACAGTTGATTTTTTAGTACCTGATTTGATAAGCGTGATCCCTGCAATTAACATCGCTAGACCACCTAACTTTAATGGTGACAGCGATTCACCAAACCACAGAACGCTGAATGTCGTAATAATGACAATTCCAATACCTTCCCATAGTGCATACGCTACACCTAATGCCACTTTCTTAACGGCTATGGCTAAAAAGATATAGGAAGTGGCAATCATTAACCACATCACTATCATACCGGTGTAACCACCGCTTACACTGGCGTACTTCATTGATAAAGTACCAATAACTTCACAAACGATAGCTAATGCTAAAAATATCCAATAAATCATTTTTTCATCTCTCATACACATTTGAAATACGCCGAAACGTTTCTTGCGCAGGAAGATAGAGAATATGTAGATAGTCTTTCTGGCGGCAATAAAAGCCGAACGTTAAGGCAACGTCATTTCCTGATTGCGTCAGGAATTAAGATGAGAGATTTCTATAATGCGCCACACCAGTAGTGTTCGCTGGATAAAATAGCAGAAAGGAATAACTTATAGGTAGAACGTTTAACTTTGACGCTTTTGGCGCTAGTCATGATTATTTATTCTTTCATCGCACAGACCATCCGCACGATATACTCCGAACCCTCATATAAGATGGTTAAATGTTACATGATATTTCTATCACGCCGAATTATTTAAAGCAATGCCTTTTTGCAAAATATTTTTGTTAATTGATTGGTTTTATTTAAGTTTTAGTTTCTAACCAAAATCAGATTGCATAGTTAATCAGTGTTTTTACGATCCTTCAGTAGTTTTATTCATCTAAATTGCTGTAATTATGCTTAAAGGTATTTAACTGATACAAAAACACCCAGCATAACTGGGTGTTTTTTCTTTAGAATAGATAATCAAAATCAATTATTCAATTTCATTCCAAGAGCGGCCATCGCGGGTGATCATGGCAACAGATGCCACTGGTCCCCAAGTGCCCGCTTGATATGGCTTAGGTAGCTCATTATCGCATTCCCATGCGTTAATGATTGAATCAACCCATTTCCATGCTTCTTCTACTTCGTCTCGACGAACGAACAATGCTTGAATACCACGCATTGCTTCTAACAATAAACGCTCGTAAGCATCAGCTAAATGCGTTTGATTGAATGTTTCAGAAAAGCTCAAGTCCAGTTTCGTAGTTTGTAAACGATGTTTATGATCAAGACCCGGAGCCTTATTCAACACCTCAATATCAATACCTTCATCTGGCTGTAAACGAATAGTCAGTTTGTTTTGTGGTAACTCTTGATAAGTCTCACTAAAAATATTCAGTGCAGGTTTTTTAAAATAAACCACAACTTCTGAACATTTACTTGGTAGACGTTTGCCTGTTCTTAGATAGAACGGAACCCCTGCCCAGCGCCAGTTATCAATATCAGCACGGATAGCCACAAAGGTTTCTGTATGGCTGGTTTTATTTGCCCCATCTTCATCAAGATAACCTGGTACTTTCTTACCTTGTACAAAACCACCCGTATATTGCCCACGAACCGTTTTCTCACGAATATTAGTATTATCAATACGACGTAATGAACGTAAGACTTTCACTTTTTCTTGACGAATACTATCAGCAGTTAAATCAGCTGGCGGTGACATTGCGATCATCGTTAGGATCTGCAATAAATGGTTTTGCACCATATCACGCATTTGACCCGCTTGATCGAAATATCCCCAACGCCCTTCAATACCCACTTCTTCTGCAACAGTAATTTGGACATGATCAATCGTTTTATTGTCCCAGTTGTTAACAAATAATGAGTTTGCAAAGCGCAGTGCTAATAGATTTAAAACTGTTTCTTTACCTAAATAGTGGTCGATACGATAAATTTGGCTCTCTTTAAAGTATTTCGCCACACTATCATTAATAGAAACAGAAGACGCTAAGTCTGTGCCCAATGGTTTTTCCATCACAACACGGTTTGGCTCTTTATTAAGTTTTGCATGGCCTAAACCTTTACACATTGCACTAAAGGTACTTGGTGGCATTGCAAAGTAATAAATAGCCGGTAATTTGTCTTGTTTGAGGTGCTTTGATAGCTCAATGAAATGGTCTGTTTCATTGACATCAAGATTACAAAAATCTAAGCGATCACTTAAACGCTGCCAAATTTCAGGATTAATTTCTTCTTTTAAAAAGGTTTTTAATGCTTCATGGGCAACATTTTTATATGTCTCAGCATCCCAATCAGCACGACCTACACCAATAATGCGAGAGTCAGGGTGAATATATCCTGCTTTTTCCAATTGATATAATGATGGAATAAGCTTACGGCGTGCTAGATCCCCTTTCGTACCGAAGATAACCAGATCACAGGCCTGAGCAGTCGATATCGCTGCCATAGTACGTCTCCTCATGATGAGATTTTGTAATTTTGTTACAGAATTTTGTATTAATGTACTCTTTTGGGTGTATTCAGTAAATACGCTCGCACATTTTAGTCTCTAACTTACCATATATATTGTAACGCTTCATTTTATGTCTAGTGTTTTATCCTTTCTTGTAACTTTACAACAGTTTTGTTTCTGGTTTTCAGCTTTGAAAGTTAGACACACGTCATACTTTAACGAAAAAAGCCCTGTTTACCGATGGTTTACACTGCAAACCTTGTTCTTTGCGTAGTATATTTTCATAAAACCGTTATAGATTTCTCCTTTTATTGAAATTGGCAAAGCCAAGGATCTGTATATTTAATGAATATATTGGAAAGGGTTCAGTCTAATCTGGACATCTTGAGCAAATCAGAAAAAAAAGTTGCAGAAGCTGTTTTAACTGCACCACAAACTGTTATCCATTCTAGTATTGCCTTAATGGCTAAAACGGCTGATGTCAGCGAACCCACGGTTAATCGTTTTTGCCGTCGCATGGCAACCAAGGGATTTCCTGATTTTAAATTACAATTAGCACAAAGCATTGCCAATGGCACACCTTATGTAAATCGTAATATTGATGATTCTGATACAGTATCTTCTTATACCAATAAAATTTTTGAATCCGCCATGGCGGGACTTGAGAACGTTAAAAATAATATTGATATCGCCGCAATCAATCGTGCTGTTGATATTTTGACGCAAGCTAAGAAAATCTCTTTTTTTGGCTTAGGCGCATCAGCCGCTGTGGCTCACGATGCCATGAATAAGTTTTCTCGTTTTAATATTCCTGTCACTTACTTTGATGACGTTGTTATGCAACGTATGAGTTGTATCAATAGCACTGATGGTGATGTTGTCGTGGTTATCTCCCATACGGGACGGACTAAAAATCTCGTGGAAATAGCTAAAATTGCGCGTGAAAATGATGCCGCAGTAATTGCTATTACAACACCCGGCTCACTTTTAGCCTCTGAAGCCACCCTCCCTATTTTACTTGATGTGCCTGAAGATACTGATATCTACATGCCAATGATCTCCCGCCTTGCACAACTCACTATTATTGATGTTCTCGCGACAGGATTTATTTTACGTCGAGGACCAAAATTCAGAGATAACTTGAAGCGCGTCAAAGAAGCTTTACGTGATTCACGGTTTGATAAGTAACCGTTTTTAATTATTCTGTTAGTATTGTCACACTTCCTATTGTGCCCCTGACTAGATAACTTTTTGAAAACTGGTAGCATATCTGCGAGCTAACTCTCGCATATAATGAAAACAGTAGTGTATGTTGCAATTAGCTTGATGCGTTTCACTTAACATATTGGATAAAATATTGTCTAATTTCTGTTTTATCCAATAGCCAACACCTTTCGTTCAAGGTCAACGGAGTAATACATGTCCAGACGGCTCAGAAGAACAAAAATTGTTACCACCTTAGGCCCAGCAACAGATCGTGATAATAACTTAGAAAAAATTATTATTGCTGGTGCAAATGTTGTTCGATTAAATTTCTCTCATGGTTCTGCGGAAGATCATCTTGCTCGTGCTAATCGTACGCGTGAAATTGCAGCAAGACTTGGTCGCCATGTTGCTATTCTTGGGGATTTACAAGGCCCCAAAATCCGTGTTTCTACATTTAAAGACGGAAAAGTTTTCCTGAATGTCGGTGATAAATTCTTGCTTGATGCCGCCCTTGAAAAAGGCGAAGGCAATCAAAATCAAGTCGGCATTGACTATAAAGGCCTACCTGCCGATGTAGTTCCTGGTGATATTCTACTGCTCGATGATGGTCGCGTTCAGTTAAAAGTTCTCAAAGTTGATGGACTAAAAGTCTTTACTGAAGTCACTGTGGGTGGTCCTTTATCTAATAATAAAGGAATTAACAAGCTCGGTGGCGGTCTTTCCGCAGATGCATTAACAGAAAAAGATAAACAAGATATTATTACGGCAGCTAAAATTGGTGTCGATTACCTTGCTGTTTCATTTCCAAGAACAGGTGAAGATCTTCACCTCGCTCGGCGTTTAGCTCGTGATGCAGGTTGTGAATGCCAAATTGTATCTAAAGTAGAGCGCGCTGAAGCAGTAGCTAATGATGAAATTATCGATGAAATCATTATGGCATCAGATGTTGTGATGGTAGCTCGTGGTGATTTAGGCGTTGAAATTGGCGATCCTGAACTTGTTGGTGTACAGAAAAAATTAATTCGTCGTGCTCGTCAGCTTAATCGTGTTGTTATCACTGCTACTCAAATGATGGAGTCAATGATAACAAATCCAATGCCAACACGAGCAGAAGTTATGGACGTTGCTAATGCCGTGTTAGATGGTACTGATGCTGTTATGCTTTCTGCAGAAACTGCAGCAGGACAATACCCAGCAGAAACCGTCGCTTCAATGGCACAAGTCTGTTTAGGGGCTGAAAAAATGCCTGCGGCTAATGTTTCTAAGCATCGATTAGATATGGTGTTTGATACTGTGGAAGAAGCCATTGCGATGTCCACCATGTATGCTGCTAACCATATGAAAGGCGTTAATGCGATTATTGCGATGACAGAATCAGGTCGTACCGCGCGCATGATGTCTCGTATCAGTACTGGTTTACCTATTTTCTCAATGTCTCGCCATGAGAAAACACTAAACCAAACGGCACTTTATCGTGGTGTGACACCAGTTTATTGTAGTACGCATACTGATGGTATTGCTGCAGCTAACGAAGCAATTGCTCGTTTACGTGATAAAGGTTTCTTAGTTTCTGGTGATTTAGTGTTAGTCACTCAAGGTGACCTTATGGGTACAATCGGTAGCACTAATACATGCCGTATTTTGACGGTTGAATAATACCAAGCTATAAATCTTAACAGTAAAACGGGCACTTAATTAAGTGCCCGTTTTATTTACTTCTTTTTCGTGCAAGAACTAGTCCAAAATATTTTCACGAGCGTAAGGCTCTATTTCGCCCTCTTTGCGTGTCTTCAATAATTTTAATATCCACGTATATTGCTCAGGTGTCGGTGTCACTAGTGCTTCTAACTCTTCATTCATTCTGCGTGCAATGTACGCATCATCTTTATCTTCAATATCATCCATTGGTTCACGAATAATAATGTGAAGCTGATGTGTTTTATGACAATACACTGGGAACAACGGCACAATAGCTGCTCGGCATACTTTCATTAATCGCCCAATCGCAGGCAATGTCGCCTTATAGGTACCGAAAAAATCCACAAATTGGCTATGCTCTGCACCATGATCTTGATCTGGTAGATAATAGCCCCAGTAACCTTGCCGCACAGAAGAAATAAAAGGCTTAATACCTGCTTCGCGGGAATGTAATCGCCCATCAAAATGGTGGCGTGCTTTATTCCATAAATAATCAGCCACGGGATCTTTTTGGTGATGAAACATCGCCGCCATTTGCTGACCTTTGGCGGCTAATAACATGGCAGGGATATCAACCGCCCAACCATGTGGCACCATAAAAATGACATTACGGCCTTGCTCTTTAAAACGTTCGATGATCTCTAAGCCTTGCCAGCTTGTTCGTTTTAATATGTGCTCAGGCCCTCTTAAACAAAGCTCTGCTAGCATCACAAAGGATTGGGGAGCCGTTTCAAACATACTATCAAGAACTGTTTCACGTTGTGTTTTATCCCATTTTGGAAAACAGTATCTCAAATTGATATCTGCACGACGTCTTGCGCTTTTCGCTTTACGCCCAACAAAACGACCAATAGAAGCAAGAAATGGATCACGCCATTTTACTGGCATATAAGCCAATGCACTTAAAACACCAGCACCTATCCAAGTTCCCCAGTGACGAGGATGTAAATATGCACGGTGAAAAGTAGGCACATAACCCGCTTTGCTATCTGTATCTTTTTCTTTATTCATCAGATAACTCTCTGAACTGACACCCCTAATAGGCGTAAAAAACGTTAAAACAAAAACGGATGATATCAATCATCCGCTTTTATGTCTTTAAAATCGTGTTTATTGTCAATCGGCTAGCACTAATTGAGGCTTAATCTCTTTGACTTTCGCTAGATATTCTTGCTTGTCTTTGCCTGTTAAACCATCAGCACGAGGTAATGTTGCTGTTAATGGATTTACTGCTTGTTGGTTGATCCACAGTTCATAGTGTAAATGAGGCCCTGTAGAACGCCCTGTATTACCTGATAACGCAATTCTATCGCCACGTTTAACACGTTGGCCAGGTTTTACTAATAATTGACGTAAATGCATATAACGCGTGGTGTATTGGCTACCATGGCGAATAGCAATAAAGTTACCTGCAGCACCGCTATATTTTGCCACAATCACTTCGCCATCTCCTGTTGCTAATACTGGTGTACCTACTGGCATAGCAAAATCGACACCTTTATGAGCAGCTAAACGTCCTGTAACAGGGTTAATACGACGAGGATTAAATTGAGAAGACACTCTAAATTGCTTGACCGTTGGGAAACGCATAAAACCACGTTCTAATCCGCCTGCTTGGCTATCGTAAAAACGGCCATCTTCAGCAAGAAACGCATAATAATCTTTACCTGCACTACGTAAACGGACACCAATTAGCTCACTTTGTTCAGTGCGCCCATCAAGCACTTCACGAGAAAACAGTGCCGCAAATTGGTCACCACTTTGTAATTTTTTAAAGTCTACTTGCCACTGTAATGCTTTAGTAACAGCACGAGCTTCAGCGTTAGTTAAACCGGCATTTGTTGCACTAACAGAAAAACTGCCTCGAATAACACCTGTCGTTACGCTATTTTTCCATTCCCCTTTTTGAAACTCTTTTGTTTCTTTAAAACCCGTTTCTGTACGGGTATAAACGCGAGTTTCACGACGAGAAACACCCCAGCTTAATTCTTGCAGTAACCCATTATCATCAAGTTCCCAGCTAATTGGTTGCCCAATCTTAAGATTTCTGAGATCTTTATTTTGATTAGAGATAGTCGCGATATCAGCAGAATCAATACCAAACTGAGTCAGTATTGAACTCAATGAATCCCCACTAGACACAATATAAGTATGAGGAACTTGTGCGACTGTTGTACTTGTATCTGTGCCGTCATCTGCACCAACTAAGCCTTCGTCTGTAAGTTGATCGCTACTATCAGTGATGATGTCATCGGTATTTTCGCCTTGATTAGCGAGAGGCATTTGAATACTGACAGGGACTTCTCGGCTTTGTTCATTTTGAAGAACCACTGGCCGCCAAATCGCGACAGCCAATGTTGCTGCAGTTAACGAACCAAGCATGATTTTATGTGGGAGTGGTAAACTTAAATATACCTGTGCAATGGATTTCTTCTGCTGCACGCTCTTAATTCCTTATTGTGTTTCATTCAGGCAGCTCGCATATTGGTTAGCTAGTTGGGTAAGGAATTTCACATAGCTCTCTTGAGTTAGAGCAATCCCACTTCCTAGGGGGTCTAATACACCCATTTTAACCCCAGTGCCTTTCGCCACTGTTTCTATTACTGTCGGCCTAAATTGTGGCTCAGCAAAAATGCAGGTTGCTTTTTGCTCAACCAACTGTGTTCGTATTTGATGTAATTTCTGCGCACCTGGCTGTATTTCAGGGTTGATAGTAAAATGACCTAATGGCTTTAAATTATAATGTTTTTCGAAGTAGCCATAAGCATCATGAAAGACAAAATAACCCTTATTTCTAACAGGCGACAGAATATTAACAAGATTCTTATCAGTTTGCTTGAGTTGTTCGCTGAATTTACCTAGGTTTACGTCCAGAAGTTCTTTTTTATCTGGATAAAGTGCAATTAACCTTTCATGGATCTGTTTTGCAGACGACAACGCAATCTCTGGTGATAACCAGATGTGCATATTATAATCACCGTGAGAATGATGTTCGTGATTTTCCTCATGTTTATGCACATTGTCATCATCATCTTTCAATAAAAGCGACTTTATTTCGTCAGTTTCCGCTAAAGCCAACTTATGATTGTCTGTAAGTCTGTTTAATGGCCTATCTAAAAACACTTCCATATCAGGCCCAACCCATACCATTAGGTCTGCAGAAGTAATTTTTTTCAAATCAGAGGGTTTTAACGCGTAATCATGTGGAGATGCACCATCTGGTAATAAAACTTCCGTTGGGGTCACTCCGTCAGCAATAGCGGCAGCAATAAACCCGATAGGTCGTATAGAAGTCACCACATCGGCCTGAACAGAAGCGCTGAATGAACCTATCATCGCTGTCGCTAAAAATGATTTCAATAAAAAACGATGCGCAAATTTGTTGTTTTTATGTAACATAGGAAGAATTCTCGTGAATCATCATTGGAAATGTTATATTATAACGTTTCAATGATTCTGCAAGTGCTAATTTTATGTCTGACTTGATTTGTTTAAAATCGGTTTCTGTTTCTTTTGGTGAAAGAGAAATTTTAAAAGATATCTCTTTTGATTTAAAAGCAGGCCGTATTCTTACTTTACTTGGCCCTAATGGTGCGGGTAAATCCACGGTTATCCGTTTAGTTCTTGGATTATTAAATCCAACCTCAGGAAAAGTAGAACGCCATAATACGTTACGTATTGGTTATGTTCCTCAAAAGCTTTATCTTGACCCTACAATGCCATTGACAGTTAAGCGCTTTATGACGCTAAAACCCGGTGTACAAGATAAAGATATTCTCCCTGCCCTTGAGCGTGTTAATGCGGCTAAATTAATCAATCAACCCATGCAAAAACTGTCTGGTGGTGAATCTCAGCGCGTGTTATTAGCAAGAGCCTTGCTTAATCAACCTCAACTTTTAGTCCTAGATGAACCGACTCAAGGTGTTGATGTTAATGGGCAACTGGCCCTTTATGATTTAATTAATCAACTTCGTAATGAATTAGGTTGCGCTATTTTGATGGTTTCTCATGATCTTCATTTAGTCATGGCAAAAACAGATGAAGTGCTCTGTTTAAATGGTCATATTTGCTGTTCAGGCACACCAGATGTTGTTTCATCTCACCCAGAATTTATTGCTATGTTTGGTAGTCGTGGTGCTGAACAACTAGGTATTTATCGTCATCATCACCAGCATAGTAAGGAGTGCCGTCATGATTGAGTTGCTGTTACCGGGTTGGATTGCCGGTATGCTCTTAGCAATGGCGGCAGGCCCTCTGGGCTCTTTTGTCGTTTGGCGTCGTATGTCTTATTTTGGTGATACCTTAGCTCATGCTTCACTACTTGGTGTTGCTTTTGGTTTGCTATTTAATATTGAGCCTTTTTATGCCGTTATTGCCGTCACACTTCTTTTAGCTATTTTATTAGTATGGTTAGAATTAAAACCGCAACTTTCTGTTGATACTCTTTTAGGGATCATGGCACACAGTGCGCTTTCCTTAGGGCTTGTGGTTGTTAGTTTAATGTCCAATGTACGCGTTGATTTAATGGCTTACCTATTTGGTGATTTACTTTCTGTAAACTATCAAGACGTTATCAGTATCTTTATTGGCGTTGTGATTGTTTTATTTGTGATTATCCGTTCATGGCGTCCATTGCTTTCTATGACTATTAATCAAGATATGGCCTTTGTTGATGGCGTAAATATTCAGAGAGAACGCTTAAAACTAATGATGATCACCGCACTAACCATTGGTTTAGCCATGAAGTTTGTTGGAGCATTAATTATCACCTCACTGCTCATTATCCCTGCCGCAACGGCGCGTCGTTTTGCTCGTTCACCAGAACAAATGGCTGTGATCGCAATCGCTGTTGGTATGCTGGCAATTACTGGCGGTTTAACTTTCTCTGCTTTCTATGACACTCCTGCAGGCCCTTCTGTTGTTTTAGCAGCGAGTTGCCTATTTATCTTGAGTTTATTTACCCCCACTAAGCAATAATCATTTCCAACTCTCTAGATAAACAAAACCCCAATAACACGTGAACTGCACCCCAAAAGTTGGACACCAACTTTGGGGTGTTTTTCTATGGCTAAATATTCTCTTGATTTTAAACTAAATGTGATTAATTTTTATCTCGAAGGTAATGGTTTTCTATCAA